>JBJPGB010000032.1:0-58380 GCA_048595405.1 Methylophagaceae bacterium | reverse complement strand
CCTTGTTTTTGATTATTTTCTGCCATAGCCCTAACTTCGCTCTAGTCTTCGTTTAACATTGGCCTGCACCACAAAGTGATCAATGAGTGGTGCAAAAATATTGGCAAATAGAATGGCTAACATAATGCCCTCTGGGAAGGCGGGGTTCACCACTCGAATCAATACCGTCATAAAGCCAATTAAAAATCCGTAGATCCAGCGACCTTTATCAGTCATCGCCGCTGACACCGGATCGGTTGCCATAAAGATCATGCCGAAGGCAAAACCGCCCAAGGTGAGATGCCAATACCACGGCAGTGCAAACATAGGATTGGTATCACTACCGATCAGGTTAAATAATAATGATGTGGCCACCATGCCGGCGAATACGCCGAAGATAATTCGGTATGACGCAACACGGGTATAGAGCAGGAATCCTGCCCCGAGCAAACAGGCCAATGTTGATGTTTCACCTAATGAACCTTGCATCGAACCAAGAAATGATTGTGTCCAAGTAAAGCCTGAGCCAATAACTGCTTCTAAGCCGCCAGCAGCAGCAAGCGCTAATGGTGTTGCACCACTGAAACCATCAATAGCTGTCCAAATAGCATCACCAGACATTTGAGCAGGATAGGCAAAGTATAAAAATGCCCGACCTGTTAATGCTGGGTTTAAGAAGTTTTTACCTGTTCCACCAAAGACCTCTTTACCTATCACTACACCAAAGATAATACCTAAAGCGACCTGCCATAACGGTGTTGAAGCCGGTAAAATCAAGGTATATAACATTGATGTTACTAGGAAACCTTCGTTAACCTCATGGTTACGCACCGCGGCAAATAATACCTCAAAGGTACCACCGGCAATTAGCGTGGTCAGATAGATCGGTAAGAAATACAGCAAACCATGAAACATATTGGCGAATAGGCTTGTTTGATCAAAGCCGATACCGAGATAACTTATTATTGAGCCTCTCCATCCCTCTAATTCGGCCATGCCGAGTGAAGCCATCGCACTATTAGCTTGGAAGCCAGTGTTCCATAACATCATTAAGATAACGGGGAATGTCGCTAATACGACATAGGACATCAAGCGTTTTAGATCGATACCATCCCGAACATGAGGGGAGCCACGAGTAGTGTCTGCTGGTGAATAGAGGAAGGTATCCACCATTTCAAATACAGCGAAATACTTATTATAAGGTCCGCCTTTTTGAAATAAGGGTTCTAGCCGGTCAAGGTAACGTCGCAAACGGGCCATTGCTTATCCTTCTTTTTCAATTTGTATGAGGTTAGTTCTTAACATTGGACCGTAATCAAATTTTCCGGAACATACAAAAGAACATAATGCTAAATCTTCTTCATCTAACTCAAGACAGCCTAGCGCTTGGGCAACATCGGTATCTTTAACAACCAGTGCACGTAATAATTGGGTTGGTAAAATATCAAGCGGCATCACCTTTTCAAAAGTACCAATAGGGACCATCGCTCGAGGGCTACCATTTTGTGAGGTCGTTAAATCAACATTTTTCTGTCCAAATAAACTGGAAAGAAATACATTTAATATTGAGAATTTATTTTTGCCGACAGGATTGATCCAGCCAAGGACTTCTCGTTCATCTGTCTCTGCAATTACTGAGATTTGGGAATGGAAACGTCCGAGGTGTGCTGCCCAGTTGGTAGCTGTATGGCCAGCTAATACCGAACCGGAAATAACACGAGATTGAACATGCTGCACTTCATCTCGAACAAGATCTTCAGTATTGGCGCCTAAGCGAGTTCGTAATAAACGTGGATTATGGACCAAAGGACCCGCTAAAGAAATAATGCGTTCTACCCATAAGCGACCAGAGATAAATAGTTTTCCGATAGCAATGACATCTTGATAATTAATTTGCCAAACCGTTTTTATTGCACTAACTGGGTCTAAATTATGAATATGAGTACTTGCTAGCCCCGATGGGTGAGGCCCAGAAAAGCTATGTATTTCAATATTGGATTGACGGGTATTTGGCGATAGCGCATCTTCAGGTTGGCATACAAACACTTTGCCATCTGTTAGCTTGCTTAATACCTCGAGGCCATTAGCATAATCAGTAGCATAGTGACTGATTATGACATTGGGATCAGCGGCCAGTGGATTGGTATCAATTGCAGTCACAAATATTGAGCTAGGAGTACTTTCAGGTTGTGGTGACTTGCTATAAGGTCGAGTACGTAAAGCGGTCCATAAACCAGAAGCTAATAGGTTTTTCTTGACATCATCACGTGTTAAATCAGCGAGTTGTGATTGTTCATAGCGTTGAAAAGTGATTTCATCGTCGCCATCAAGCTCAATAATAACGGCCTGTAAAACACGTTTAGCGCCACGCTTTATGGATTTAATGATGCCTGTACCGGGAGAAGTAAATTGTACGCCTGCAATTTTTTTATCGGTAAACAATGTTTGGCCGAGCTTTACGGATTGGCCTTCTTCAACCAACATTGTTGGTTTCATACCAACATACTCATTACCTAATATGGCAACGGTGCTAACTGAATTAGCATCTTCAATGGCTTGAACGGGTGCTCCCGTAATGGGCAAGTCGAGCCCTTTTTGTATAGAAAAATGCATAGGTTCTTTCAGAGACGGTCAAAGCTGTCTTTGCTCCGAACTCCTTTCTGCTTAAAATGCTCCAAGTATAAATATTGTAGGTGGATATGGGAAGATTTTATCTGCATTAATTTGGGCTAGGATTTTTGAGCCAAAATATTCCAATGATAAATGCCAGTAATGTTGCCATAGCAGCAAAACTAAAAGTAGCTGCTGGGCCAGGAGATAACCAAAAATAACCGCTAAATAAACTACCAATCGCGCCACCTGCGCCAAAACCAACACTACTATAAAGTGCTTGGCCTCGCCCTTGATTTTTGCCGATAAAATAGTGATGAACCCAAGCGATAGCAGCAGCATGGAAGGTGCCGAAACTGGCAGCGTGTAATAGTTGAGCAAACAATAATAATATTAGTGATTGGGGATAGAAACCGATGAGTAACCAACGCAGCGTACTGAGCAGTAGGCTCGCCAACAAGACTTTTCGAATACCAAAGCGAGGCAACCAGCGGTGCATAAATAAGAAAATAATAACTTCAGCAATAACGCCTATGGCCCATAACTGGCCAATGAGACTACGACTATAGCCATGTTGTTCTAAGTAAATAGTGTAAAAGGTGTAATAAGGCCCATGACTAACTTGAATAAGAAAACACATGGCTAAAAAAGCTAATACTTCGGGACGTTTTACGATTGAAAATAGGGGCTTATGATTAAGGTGTAGATGACGTGATGCAGATTCCGGTACCGATAGACTGACCAACCAAATCGCACCCATACTCAGGAGCATGGCATAAGGCACGATATTAGCATTGAACGTTTCTAATAATGTTCCTAGAGCCGCAACCGTAATAATAAAACCAATGGAACCCCAGAGACGGATTTTGCTGTAGTGATGGGTGCGGTCACCAAGATGTTGCAATGTTGTCGCTTCGAATTGTGGCAATGATGCATTCCAGAAGAAGCTGAAAACAAGCATGACACCTGCAATCCAGAAATAGCTGTTATCAAAGACAATGGCAGAAAAGCTAATAGCACCGGCAAGGCTGGCAAAACGGACAATACGCATTCGCTGGCCATGACGATCTGCGATCCAACCCCAAATATTGGGCGCGACAATACGTGTTGCGAGCAATATAGCGGTTAATTCACCAATCTCTTTGGCAGAAAACCCCTGCCATTGTAGATAGAGCCCCCAGTAGGGAACAAGCACGCCAAGCGAAGCAAAATAAAAAAAATAAAAGCCCGACAGTCGCCAGTAGGGTGTTTGGGTAGCGGGCACTCCAGATCTTTATGCTTGAGCGGGAATAATTGGGGTGCCTGAATTAACATCCAAATTTTGTGCGCGGTGACGGAGCATATGATCCATCAATACAATAGCTAACATTGCTTCAGCGATAGGTGTTGCGCGAATACCAACACAAGGATCATGGCGGCCTTTGGTCACGACTTCAACAGGCTCTCCCGCGGTATTTACACTGCGACCAGGGATGCTCAAACTAGAGGTCGCTTTAAGCGCCATACTCACTAGAATATCTTGGCCACTGGAGATGCCACCTAAAATACCACCTGCATTATTGCTCAAAAAGCCTTCAGGGGTAATTTCATCACGATGTTCGGTACCTTTTTGAGTAACAGATTCAAAGCCGGCACCAATTTCAACACCTTTAACAGCATTAATGCTCATCATGGCATGGGCAATCTCGGCATCAAGGCGATCAAATATTGGCTCACCAAGTCCCGGTGGTACATTGCGAGCAATAACATTAATTCGGGCGCCGATGGAGTTACCCTTTAGTGCCTTCATATAGTCGGCGAGTTGTTGCTCTTTATCCGGATCAGGGCAGAAGAATGCACTTTTATCCATATGGCCCCAATCGATCTTTTCGGTGACGATAGGACCAAGTTGTGCCAAGTAACCCTGAATTTCGATACCGTAACGATCACTTAAGTATTTTTTGGCAATACCGCCAGCAGCAACACGCATGGCTGTTTCACGTGCAGAAGATCGACCACCACCTCGATAATCACGAAAGCCATATTTTTGATGGTAAGTATAATCAGCATGGGCAGGGCGAAATTGATGCATGATATTGCCATAATCTTTTGAACGTTGATCGGTATTTTCGATCACCATACCAATCGGCGTGCCTGTCGTTTTACCTTCAAATACACCGGATAGAATTTTGACCTTATCGGCTTCTTGGCGTTGGGTTTCAAATCGGGTTTTTCCTGGTTTCCGACGATCCAAATCACCTTGTAAATCAGCTTCTGTTAATTCAAGCCCAGGAGGACAGCCATCAACAATGCAGCCAATAGAAGGGCCATGACTTTCACCAAAAGAGGTGACGGTGAATATTTTTCCAAAGCTATTGCCTGACATAAGGAAGTCTCAATAATTTAATGGCTAGATTGTACAGTAACTGCTTAGCTGTGTGGGTTACACGATGAATAGAGTAGCAAAACCGAGGAAAGCCATAAATCCCACCACATCGGTGACAGTGGTTAATAATACCCCGCCCGATAATGCCGGATCACTACCTAATTTTTTCAGAATAATTGGGATGGCAACACCAGCCAGTGCGGCAGCCACTAAATTAATAATAATGGCAGCGCCAATGAGTAAGCCTAGAGCCAAGCTGTTAAACCATAAAAGGGTAACTAATGCGATAGCAATTGCCCAAATAACACCATTACTTGCGCCGACTAGAACTTCTTTGCGTAGTAACCAGCGTTGGTTTTTATCATTCAATTGTCCCAGCGCCATCGATCGGATGACGAGAGTTAATGTTTGACTACCAGCCACGCCACCCATGCTAGCGACAATAGGCATTAATATAGCGAGAGCGACTTGTTTTTCAATGGTAGTATCAAATAAACCGATAACCCATGCTGCTAGAAAGGCGGTAATTAAGTTCACACCCAACCAAAGCGATCGACGATGAATACTTTTCCCAACAGGGGCGAAGGTATCTTCATCTTCACTAAGCCCCGCCATACTCAACATAGAGTGTTCGGCATCATCACGAATAACATCAACCACGTCATCGATAGTAATACGTCCCAATAAACGATTAGCCCCATCAACAACTGGGGCGGAAATTAAATCATGTTTTTCAAATCGAAGTGCAACATCACTGTCCGAAACATTGGCATTAATCGCCTTAATTTGGTGTGACATTACTTCTTTTACCGTTAAAGAACGGCTGCGACTCACCACTCGAGCTAATGGCAGAGTGCCTAAATAATGGTCAGTATGGTCTACTACATACAGACTATCGGTATTGCTCGGTAAATCGCTCAACATCCGTAGGTAACGTAATACAACTTCTAAAGTAATATCAGATCGGACGGTGATAACATCCGTATTCATCAAGCCACCGGCACTATCTTCTTCAAAAGCAAGAACAGTTTCTACTCGACGACGATGCTGACTATCCATGGCACGTAATACTTCTCGCATCACATGATCAGGTAAGTCTTGCAGAATATCGGCGACATCATCGGCATCAAGATCTTCGGTCGCATTGATCAGATCTGCGGTATCCATGTGCTGGATCAAGTCTAAACGGACATCATCACCGACAAAAGATAAAACATCACCGCGTAAGTCAGGGTTGATAATGGGCCAACAGACTTTACGTTCTGTTGGAGGAAGAGATTCAAGCAGGTGGGCAGTTTCAGCCGGATGCAAACTAGCTAATAGTCGCCGCATCCGTACAAAACGACCACTCTTAACCGCTTCATCTAAGGTATGGAATGGCTGATTGATTGCATGTTCTTCATTGAGTTCAGGCATTATCCAGTCCAATAGGCCACATTGAGGGAATTATTTACGCACTATTCTAGCCTGTTTGCTTAGAAATATCAGTGTTGATGCTATGCCGTATTAATTTTTTCTAGTAATGCTTCAGCTGCAACAGGACTCTCGCTGTTGATGATAGTCAAGGTATCGGCTGGCAAGCTATTCAGATCAGTTTCATTAATGATCTGTTTGACTTCTAATAAAGCATTGGGATGCATGCTAAAGCTTTCCAACCCCATCGCGAGTAGAAGTCTTGTAAAGCGTGGATCCCCTGCCATTTCGCCACACATTGATACCGGAGTATTTTGATTTTTCCCTGCATTTAATGTCATTTGAATTAATCGTAAGACGGCAGGATGCAAAGGATCATAGAGATAGTTGACCTGATCATCAATACGGTCGATAGCCAAGGTATACTGGATTAGATCATTGGTGCCTATGGACAGGAAATCAACTTTCTGAGCAAACATTTCAGCGCAGACGGCGCTGGCAGGAATTTCAATCATCACACCTGTTTCAATATGACGATCATATTCTAATCCTTCCTTATCCAACTCTTCCTTACACATGGTGAGTAGGCGCTGTGCTTGAATTAATTCCTGACAATTGGAAATCATTGGAAACATAATCTTAATTCTGCCAAATGCAGAAGCACGCAAAATAGCGCGCAATTGAGTACGAAACATCTTGGGATGATTTAGACATAGGCGGATAGCACGTAGACCCAGTGCAGGATTTGTTGCTGTGGGCCCAATACTTCGGCCGCCATCAACCGTTTTATCAGCCCCCAGATCAAAGGTTCGAATAGTGACGGGGTGACCGTTCATGCTTTCAACAACATCACGGTAAGCCGCTAATTGCTCTTCTTCCTCTGGTGGCGAGCTGCGATTCATATATAAAAACTCGGTACGATAAAGGCCTATTCCCTCTGCACCAGCATTACTGATAGATTGGATATCCTCAGGCAATTCTGCATTGACGAGTAAGGTAATTGCTTTATTGTCTTGTGTTTTAGTCGGCTGTGATTTAAAACGGCTGAGAGAGGCAATATGATGTTTAAAAGCAACTAATCGTTGTTGATATTCATCAATTGTTGATTCATCTGCACCGGCGATAACGGTGCCGGTTTCACCATCGAGGATCAGTGGCTCATTATCTTGAATATAACGTCGGACTGATTCAATACCAACAATAGCCGGGATCCCCAAACTTCGAGCTAAGATAGTGGTGTGAGATGTTGCACCACCATGTTCGGTCACAAACGCTGCGATTCCTTGATGTTGCATTAATACGGTATCGGCAGGCGTTAAGTCTTCGGCAATAATAATATGGCCTTTCAGCCGGCCATCGGGCACTTCATGATCAACCACGTCTTCATCAGCCAAAATGCGATGGATTCGGTTAACAACATGGTCAATATCATCTTGGCGAGTGCGCAAATAAGGATCATCCATTTCATTGAATACATTGATTAAAGCATCACGCTGTAATTGCAAAGCCCACTCCGCATTACAGCGACGAGATTGAATCATTTCAATTGGTACTTTGGTCAGCGATGAGTCATTGAGCATCAGTAAATGGGTATCAATAAAGGATGCAACATCCGCCGGTGCATTAGCGGGAATATGATCGCGAATTGCTTTGAGTTGTTCCCTAGCTTGCTCAGTGGCATTAATTAATCGATCAACTTCCTGATCAATACTAAAGGCAGGGATAAGGTATTCACGGACATCCGGTTGATTGTGAAACAGAATATGCGCACGGCCAATAGCAATACCACGCGAAACGCCAATGCCTTGTAACTCGAGGGTCATTCGCCTTCCTCAAAGTAGTCATTAATGAGTAACTCAATACTTTGAATTGCGTGTTGGGCATCATCGCCATTCGCACAGACTGTAATCTTAGTGCCTTTGGCGGCAGCCAACATCATGAGTCCCATTATGCTTTTACCATTAACCGTGCGTTCACCTTTAGTGATCTGAATATCAGCTTCAAATTGTGATGCGGTAGTGACAAGCTTGGCAGCAGCACGGGCATGCAAACCAAGTTTATTGATAATAGTGAATGTTTGCTCGATCATGATTGACCCTTCAAATCTAGCACGCAAGCAATGCCTTCTTGCCCGCCAGTAATAGCCTTTACCTTTAATTCATCAAGACTCAAATTAGGGTAATTGAATACCCGTATTAACATCGGTAAATTGAGGCCAGACACGATACGCACGTCGTTACGATCTGACACGGCACAAGCAATATTACAAGGCGTCGAACCAAACATATCCGTTAAAACTAAAATGCCATTGCCTTGGTCTAACCCTTTAGCCTCATCATGTAATTGGGCTGAAATATGATCAGGATCATCGTCAATTCCAATCGAAATCACCTTGGTTGGCAATGGACTGGAAGACAGCATTTGCCGTGCAGTATTAACTAACTCGGTACCAATTTGGTTATGCGATACGATTAAAATTGCTACGGTCATAAACTGTCCTGTGTTTATCGATAGGCGGGAATAATAGTGTCATTGTGTCATCATTTTAGCGTGTTGCCGATGTTGTAATCTGTTTCCAGTATGGTGGTTTGCTGCCTGCATTGCTAGCCATGTCACAATACGGTAGTGGAGCGATGCCGGTGTATTGATATCTAGAGTTAACTGGGGGAAACATTTTCCTAAAACCGTATAGAAGATCGGTTTTGGAGTGATTGCACTGGGTAGTAAAAGATTCTTTTGTAAGTGAATGACATAGTCTAAATTAATCTGTGATTGCCAAGCTTTATTACCAAACAAATCGGTAACAGAAAGAATTCCTAACTCTCGGCAATGCAGCAGCTGAGATAGCATGACAGGACAGGTTCCGCTGACATCAGCATTATGGAGAGAGAATTCAACAGCATCATCGGCAATAAGTTGGTGACCATGGTGTAGTAATTCTAGTGCTAAGCTACTTTTTCCAATACCGGCCTGACCGGTAATGAGAACGCCACAGTCAGAAATATTCATTAAAACACCATGATGGATTTCTGATAGGGAGGCTGTTGACATTAGGGCTTAATCGTCGTCAATAGCCAGCAATAAGTCAAATAGATTGTCAGCGTTAGTGGTGTCGCGAATAGATTGACATATCTGGGGGTCTCTAAATAGGGTAACCAACCTGGCAAGATGTTTTAGATGATATTCGCTGTCTTCTTCGGGCACCAATAATCCAAAAATAATATCGACAGGCTGCTTGTCAGATGCCTCATAGTTGATAGGTGATGCTAATGTCATCATTGCACCAATCGTATGTGTAATGCCAGGGATTCGGGCGTGCGGTATAGCCACACCCTTGCCCAATCCCGTTGTCCCCAATCGCTCACGTTCAAGCAGTGCTTGAAAGATTTTATCTGTTGTTATCAGTTTAGTATTGGTAGCCAGTAGATGGCTCATATTTTCAAGAACCCGCTTTTTACTTGATGCAGAGTCCTTTTGACAACTAATATTGCCAGCATTAACGAGTAGTGAAGCGATGAGCATAAGTGATCTTTTTAACCTGCGTTGTGTTTCATTTGGGCACCATCTGCTTGATGGTGGTTTTTGATTTTGTCTTTATGTTTGATAATTTGACGATCAAGCTTCGAAACTAAATGCTCGATAGCGGTATACATATTTTCATTTTCATCAGATGCGAACAAATCTGCACCACTGACATGAATAGTGGCCTCTGCCTTTTGGCGTTGTTTTTCAACCGTTAGAATGACATGAACGTTAGTCATGTGATCAAAGTGGCGTGTTAATTTTTCAAATTTATTATTAACATGGTCACGAAGGCTATCAGTGATTTCAATATGTTGTCCGCTTAGATTTAATTGCATAGGGCTTAACTCCCGTTAGTTAATAAAAGATTGGTTTACACCAATCGCTTACGTTCATTAGATGGCATTATTGCCAATGTTTCACGATATTTTGCAATAGTTCTTCGCGCGACATTGACACCTTGTTCTCCAAGGATATCAGCAATTTTACTATCGCTGAGAGGTTTTCTTGGATTTTCAGCTGCAACCAGTTTCTTAATAATAGCGCGAATAGCCGTTGCTGAACATTCACCACCGCTGTCAGTACTGACATGGCTAGAAAAGAAGTATTTCAATTCATAAATACCGCGAGGTGTGTGTAAATATTTTCGCGTAGTGACGCGGGAAATAGTTGATTCATGCATCTCAACCTCTTCGGCGATATCATGTAAAACAAGAGGCCTCATCGCCTCATCACCATATTCCAAGAAGCCTTTTTGGCGTTCAATGATGGCTTCACTAACCTTTATTAATGTTTCATTACGGCTTTGCAGGCTTTTTAGAAACCAGCGTGCTTCTTGCAGATTATTTTTTAGATAAGTGTTCTCCGCACTATTATCTGCTCGCTTAATCAGCTGTGCATAATGTTCAGCCACCTGAAGGCGAGGTGCATTATCTGGGTTGAGTGACAATCGCCATTGTCCTTGACTCTTTTGTACATAAACATCCGGCACAATATATTCTGTTTTTTCAATTTGAACCTGACTACCAGGGCGAGGATTCAACAATTGAATGAGTTTGACTAACTCTGTTAGCTGATCATCATTGACCTTTAAGGCGCGTTTAATTTGAGCATAATCACGTCTCGCTAAAGTATCGAGATGCTGGTCTATTAGCTCTGTTAGCAGTTCTATATCATCAGTATTTTGATTAAATAGTTTAAGTTGAATTAATAAACATTCTCGTAAGTCACGTGCTGCCACACCAATGGGGTCAAAGTGTTGCAGACGATGTAGCACGGCTTCAATTTCATCAAGTTCAGCGGGGTAGTCTTCGCCCAAACTTTGTTGAACTTCATCAAGTGAACTTTGTAGATAACCATCATCGGCAATGGCATCAATGATGATTGTCGCAATAGCTTGTTCAAGGTCTGAAAAGGGAGTGAGTCGCATTTGCCACAACAAGTGTTCTTGAAGACTACCGCTACTTTCATCTTCATTATCACGCTCCATCCCAGCCGTATCAAATTGTTGTGAAGCCACCGTTGTGGGTTGATGACTATCGAAAGTGTCTTCCCATTGGCTATCTGTAGGCAGTTCTTCCGGAATGTTAGAATGTTCAAGTTGGGTAATTTCTTGGCTAGTGGCTTCTTGGGCCTCATCAGCATCTTCATTGGCAGAATTGTTGTTATCAAAATCGCCGTTTTCTTCAACCTCAAGCAATGGATTCGTTTCTAGGACTTCTTGAATTTCAGTTTGTAATTCGAGTGATGACAGTTGCAATAAACGGATAGCCTGTTGCAGCTGAGGAGTCATTGATAGGCTTTGGCCTACACGCAGTTGTAATGATGGTCTCACAGATGTTTTCGATACGATTGAACAGTCATACGCTTATCTTAACGCAAATATTGTGCCAGTGGCTATGACTTTCAAGAAAACAGTAAAAAAGCGATTTAGGACAATTACTTATATAATGAAAGCCAGCTTAAAATACACTGACAGCGGTAGACTTAAAGCTGATCCAAACTGTATCACCCAGAGATAGGTTCAGCTCTGCTAAAGCATCGGGACTGATCAGGGCTTGAAATTGTTCATCGCAGTCAATGGTCAGCCGTATCGCATTTGATTCTTCGGCAATTAACGTTAGTCGTCCTGAAAATTGATTACGCATGCTGGACTCTAGTGCATGCATTGAGATAATGATTTCACGAGGGTCAATAGCAATGTGGTGAGCATGGGGTAAGGTGCTGGTGGTATGGATATGAAGCTGACCAGTATCAAAAACATGTTGATTTAACAGCCCAGGGAAAAGATTTAATAAGGGACTTGTTGTGGTTTTGCCATTAACCAGATTAATACTAGAATCAGCAAGAGCTAGTCCTTGAAACCTGTCATGAGTCGAAAAAACAATCGTTTTATTGGGTTGTTGAGCAAGCCGCTTAATAATCGTTTCAAGTTGTTGGCGATGGCTTTGATCAAGATGTGAAAAGGGTTCATCAAATAACAAAATATTGGGCTGATACACAATTGCTCGAGCAATAGCGGCACGCTTTAATTCGCCACCAGATAAAGTATCTGCTGGCTGGGCCGCAATATGTTGAAGGTCAACCAGTTCTAATGCTTGCTCAATCAGTCGTGCGTGATGCTTAGAATGGATAGACTGCAAATTGAGTGCGAGCTTAAGATTATTAGTTACCGTACCTGCTAATAAATAGGGATGTTGTGAAACATAACCAATAGTTTGACGTTGTGCGGGTGATAATGGGGATTGTGTCGCATGCCCGGCAAAAATGATATCGCCTTCATCAGCCGTAGCTGTAAATGCCAGCAAATCGAGTAATGTTGATTTTCCGCCACCATTATCACCTAATAAGGCAATGCATTTATGCTCGGACAAGGTAAGACTGGGGATATCTAAGATGCACTGTTGCCCGCGATGCACTTTGATATTGTTGAGCTGGTAGGCTGCAGTCATGCTCGTTCTCTCTGTAGCCAGGACAGTAAGAAATTGACGATAAAGGCGATTAATAAAAGCAATAAACCTAATGCTAAGCCGGTTTCAAATTCTCCTTTACTTGTTTCGAGAGCAATCGCAGTGGTCATGGTACGGGTGAAGCCTTCGATATTGCCACCTAACATCATGGCGGCGCCAACTTCGCCAATAGCACGACCAAAACCCGTAATAATAGCCGCGAGAATCGCAAAACGTGTTTGACGAGCAACATGTATTGCGAGGGTGAACGGTTTGGCCCCAAGACTGATTAACGTGGGTACGAGGCGGGGGTCGGCCGACGTCACTGCGACAATAGTGAGATTCATCATAATGGGGAAGATCAATATGGCTTCTGCGAGAATGATAGCAGTGGGCGTATATAATAATTCGAATTGCCCGAGCGGACCTAAGCGGCTAAATAGGCCATACAACAGTAAACCGATGACCACGGTTGGCATCGCCATTAAGGTATTGAGTAGGTGTTGAATAAAATGTTTGCCAGAAAAATGATTGAGTGCAAACGCAATGCCAGCAGGAATGGCAATAAATGCCGAGATTAATGCTGCAATCAGTGATATTGAAACAGAATTAGCAACAACCTGATAAATTTCTTTATCAAAGGAACTAATAAGCTGAAATGCTGCAGCTAATGAGTCAGCAAAATAGCTCATTTTAGAATCGCTAGTCGATCAGGCCTAAACGCTGACAGATAGTCAGAGTTGGATCAGTACGATTCATCGTGTAAAAATGCAAGCCAGGCGCCCCAGCATCAATCAGTTTTTGAGTAAAGTCGGTCAAAAAATCGACAGTGAATGCCTGTAAAGATTCCATATCGTCGCCAAAATCCTCAAGCCGTTTACGTAACCATCGAGGAATCTCAGCGCCACAGCCATCGGAAAAACGCGCTAACTGGATCAGATTATTGATGGGCATTATGCCCGGAATAATCGGTATATCAATGCCCTTAGCTTGGCAGCGATCAATAAAATAACGGTAGGAATCAATATTATAAAAATACTGTGTTAATGCGCTGTCGGCCCCGGCATCTACTTTCCGCTTGAAATTGTTTAGGTCTGCTTCAGCAGACGTTGCTTGTGGATGAACCTCAGGATATGCTGCCACTTCAATGGTAAAATGGTCACCAGATTGTTGACGAATAAAGTCAATTAACTCATTGGCATGACGAAAGTCACCCGGATCCATCATGCCAGAAGGCAGATCACCTCTTAATGCGACTAAGCGGTGAATGCCATATGATTTATAGTTGTCGATCAGGGCACGAATGCTGTCAGCAGAAGAGCCAATACATGATAAGTGTGGTGCTGCATCAATCCCAGTATTCGCAAAATCATTTTGAATCTCGATAATAGCATCGACAGTGTTATCTTGGGTTGATCCGCCGGCACCAAAAGTGACTGAATAAAATTCAGGTTTTAACGGCACAAGCCGTTGCCGAACATCACGAATATTGGCAATACCTTTTTCCGTTTTAGGTGGGAAAAATTCGCAGCTAATGGTCAGTTTATGGGTCATAAGTTTAGCTCAAAATTTAATAGCGATAATGCTCAGGCTTGTAAGGCCCATTTTTATCCATCCGGAGATAAGCTGCTTGTTCGTCAGTTAACTCGGTTAAATTGGCACCAATTCGTCCTAAATGCAGTCGTGCTACTTTTTCATCTAATGACTTGGGTAATACATAGACTTCATTTTTGTAAGTATCGCTATTTTCCCATAATTCAATTTGCGCCATCACCTGATTAGTGAAGGAAGCAGACATGACAAAACTAGGATGACCAGTCGCACAACCCAAATTCACCAAACGGCCTTCAGCTAGTAAGGTAATACGTTTACCATCAGGGAAGATAATGTGGTCGACTTGGTCTTTAATATTGACCCACTCATATTGACGTAAAGATGCTACATCAATTTCACTGTCAAAATGACCGATATTACAAACGATAGCCTCATTTTGCATCGCTTTCATATGGTCATGATTGATCACATTTACATTACCAGTAGTGGTCACGAAAATATCGCCCATAGCGGCCACATCATCCATATTGACAACACGATAACCTTCCATTGATGCTTGTAATGCACAGATAGGATCGATTTCTGTCACCATGACGGTTGCACCCATACCCTTAAATGCTTGAGCGCAGCCTTTACCAACATCACCGTAGCCTAAGACAACACAAATTTTGCCTGCAACCATGACATCAGTGGCCCGCTTGATACCATCTAATAACGATTCACGGCAACCATATAAATTATCGAATTTAGATTTGGTAACTGAATCATTGACGTTGATAGCGGGGACTTTTAATGAGCCATCTTTCATCATTTCATATAAGCGATGGACACCCGTTGTAGTTTCTTCTGACAAACCTTTCACGTCAGCCAATAATTCAGGGTATTCATCATGCATGATTTGGGTTAAGTCACCACCATCATCCAAAATTAAGTTTGGATGCCAGCCTCCAGGGCCAAAGATAGTTTGTTCAATGCACCAGATGGCTTCCTCATTGGTTTCACCTTTCCAAGCAAAGACAGGAATATCCTGTACTGCAATAGCGGCAGCAGCTTGGTCTTGAGTGGAAAAAATATTGCATGATGACCAGCGTACTTCAGCACCCAGATCAATTAACGTTTCGATTAATACCGCGGTTTGAATGGTCATATGCAAACAACCGGCAATGCGTGCACCAGCTAATGGGTTTTTATCGGCATATTCTGCACGAATGGCCATTAAACCAGGCATTTCCGTTTCAGCAATCTTGATTTCTTTTGCCCCCCATTCTGCCAAGCTAATATCGGCAACCTTATAATCGGGTATTAAGTTTTCAATAGGTGAGTTCATGTTTAGCAATTATCCTTAAGTATTAAATGTCAGCGGCATTACGTAATGTGTTGGCGAGATCGGTACGTTCCCATGTGAATTCAGCTTCTTCACGACCAAAGTGGCCATAAGCAGCAGTGGCTCGGTAAATGGGCCGGATTAAATCCAACATTTTCACGAGACCGATAGGGCGTAAATCAAAATGTTCACGCACTAAAGCTTCGAGCTTTTGTTCAGAAATCTTACCCGTGCCAAAGGTTTCAATACTGATAGAAGTAGGTTCGGCGACACCAATAGCATAAGATATTTGAATTTCACAACGATCAGCCAAACCGGCAGCAACAATATTTTTAGCCACATAACGGCCAGCATAAGCAGCACTGCGGTCAACTTTTGATGGGTCTTTGCCGGAAAAAGCCCCACCGCCATGTCGCGCCATGCCACCATAGGTATCCACAATAATTTTACGGCCTGTTAAGCCTGCATCGCCTACTGGGCCACCAATAATGAATTGGCCAGTGGGATTAATATGGAAAGATGTATCTTTAGAAATCCATTCGGCAGGCAAGGTTGGCCAAATGATCAATTCCATTACTGCTTCTTGCAAATCTTTTAGTGATACTTCCGGATTATGTTGAGTGGATAAGACGACCGCATCAATACCAACAGGTTTGCCATCTTCATAGACAAAGGTCACCTGACTTTTTGCATCCGGGCGCAGCCATGGCAGGGTGCCACTTTTACGCACCTGAGCTTGACGTTTAACCAAACGGTGAGCATAAGTAATAGGGGCCGGCATCAGTACATCGGTTTCATTACTGGCATAGCCAAACATAAGACCTTGATCACCGGCGCCTTGCTCTTCGGGCCTCGCGCGATCAACACCTTGGGCAATATCGACAGATTGTTTGCCAATTAATGACATAACCGCACAGGTTTCACCATCAAAACCGACGTCAGAATTGTTATAGCCAATATCGGTAATGGTTTTGCGAACAACCTCTTCTAAATCAACCCAAGCGGAAGTGGTGATTTCGCCAGCAATAATAGCAGCACCGGTTTTGATAAGTGTTTCACAAGCTACGCGAGCATTAGGATCCTGACGCAATATCTCATCGAGGATGGCGTCTGATATTTGGTCTGCGACTTTATCTGGATGGCCTTCAGAAACGGATTCTGAAGTAAATAGAGTTTGAGCCATTTGGCCACTCCATGCATTTATTAAAAAGGGAAATTATACTTGAAAAGACGATGCATAACTTCGAGGGGCGAGAATGGATTCTAATTTATTCAATAGAAAGAGTCTTTTCGGCGAGTTCACTTAAAGCGAAATGTTCATAATTATTGCCGCTATTTAGCAAATCAGAAATGGTCATGCTAAATTGAAATCGTTTCTTTTTGGGCCGAATAGTTAAGTTCCGCTCGACAGCGAAAACGTCACTAGCAGTGATCAAAGAAGCAGCTTGTTTAATACGATCTATTTCGGGTAGCAATAATGCAGGTTGAAAATGTTGATCAGCGGTAATGGAATAATGAACTGAAACAGGATCGCCTTCAATGATCGACAAACCAATCTTAGTTTTACCACTTGCATCGGTTTTCATCCAGCGTATAAAGGCAATTCGAGCCAAAGGCTTTCCTGTGGCGCCAAATTCAAAGATGCCAACAAAATCACCAATAGTTATTTCTTGCTGTTCAACGATACTTTGGCGGCAAAGAAGATAGCCGGAACCATTTTTATTAAGGATCTTCCATGGGCTACTCAGCTTGTTAGTTATTTCATCAGGCTGTGTTCGAAACTCATTTAAACAGTGATGAACTGCCGTTAAACCCGTAGCGATATAGGCCTGTTTATTGCCTGTTACTGCAGTACGTGGTTGTTTACGTTCATAAGAAGTATTAAGAAAGGGGATCAATAATCTTAATAAATCCATTTGGGTTTCTGCTGCTAAATCCTGCTCTTTTTTGGGTTGTTCGAATAAGGAATCAACAATTACCAGCACCGGTTTGGTATTAAGGATAAGTGCTGGTGGTTGTGCTTGATTATCAAGAACAGGCAGTACCGACGGTGTCGGAATATGATCTCTCAGACAATTAATATAAAAATGGCCAGCAGTTGCTTTTGCACTTGGAGGCAAAGGCGTTATTTCAGTAACATCGGCTAATTGTTCCATCACCTGATATGCCTTTAGAACCTCATTATCCCTAAGACCATATGGATTGCTAATACTGATTAACATTAGTTGGCTGTAGAGTTGTTTAAAAGAAGACTCAGATTGCAAATTCTGATTAACTACAGGAGTTTTATTTTCAACATTAGCTGACATGGTCAACTGGTAGAGTTGATGCAGTTCATGGAAGATGAGTGCGGGCACTTCTTGATGAAATTTATAGGCATGTAGCACCATATAATTGAGCTGTTCTCCAGCACGATTAATGGCAAGTAGTGCAACGGGATTTATTTTGAGTTTATTATTGTTTTCACCTGCATCGATCACCGCAATCTTATATCCAATTGCTAATTCAGCCATCAACTCGGCCAAGCCATTGATGACGATGTGACGTTTGGCTAAAGTAGGAACCCGCTTGGATAACTGCTCTAGCGAGAGCTTAAATAATATATTGTTAAGTGGTTCTCGGTATAAATCTAGCAGCGCTAAACGTTGTTGAACATCTAGCTTGTTCAAGTTAAATCGCTGCAGTGCATCACGATAAAGTTGGATATATTCATCGAAGTTATTATTGGGTAATTCTTTAATCCAATGGCGCAATAAATCAGCATTGAGTTCAACGCCACCAATGCTACTCCGTTCGCTAGGAATACCAAGGCTTAATTCAGGCATGTTTTCAGGTAGTGAAAAACTCATATTTTATGGCGCCAAAAACAACTCTTTTCGTAGTTAAACTGCCATCATACCTGATCAAACACAAATCGGTAGGTGAGGGTTCTCAATAAACTTAGATAGCATCAGGATAACCGAGCTGCCGCCAAGCTTCATAGAGGATAATGGCGGTAGCATTAGACAGATTGAGACTACGGCTGTCAGCTTGCATAGGGATGCGAATTTTGTGTTCTGTGTCAATATTATCAAGTAGCTTAGCCGGCAAGCCACGAGATTCCGGACCAAATAGCAGTACATCTTCTGTTTGGTATTGCGCTTGACTATGATGCTGTTTGGCTTTGGTTGTACAGGCAAAAATTCGGCGCTTACCCGCCCAGTCTTTAAAGCTGGTGAAATTAGGATGAATTTGCACATCTGAAAACTCATGATAATCCAAACCAGCACGACGAAGGCGTTTATCGTCAAGTACAAATCCTAATGGTTCAATCAAATGTAATTGGGCACCGGCATTAGCACATAGCCGAATGATATTGCCAGTGTTGGGGGGGATTTCAGGCTCAAATAACGCGATATGCAACAATGCTAGATGCTGCCATTCTGCTGAGTTGTATCAACGAATAAAGTGAGGTTTTGGCCGGGCTTTAATAAAGTACGCTCACTTAAACCATTCCATTCCCGAACTTGAGCAACACTGACATTAAATTTGCGGGATATTTTCCATAGTGAATCGCCACTCCTAATCGTGTAATTCACAGATCGTATGGTTTTGCTTGAGCTAGCAGTGTTTCCTTTTGCCCACACGACCAGTTTTTGTCCCGGATGTAGGACGTCACCAGGTGCTTTACTGTTCCAACTGGTAAGTTTGTTAACACCAACATTGTAGGTATTGGCTATATCCCACCATGTATCACCAGCTTTAACGGTATGGATTTTTTTATTACCTTTGCGAGGTGTCTTCTGCTGAGTTGCTAATCGTTGCTTCGCGCTCAATGGGTAATCACTTTGCTTGCCTGAAGCACTAGGAATAAGCAAGTGCCGACCAGCACGAATGGTATTGCTGCCTAAGTTATTTGCTTGCTTTATCACTGCTACAGTCGTTTTATAACGCTTAGCAATAACGCCTAATGAATCACCTGATTTAATTTTATGACGAGTCCATTGCACGCGATCATCTTTAGGCAAATCATTTAGTCCCTGTTGAAATAGTACCGCTTTTTTTATTGGGACAACTAATTGATGAGGCCCATCAGGCGTGGTTGCCCACTGGTTAAATCCAGGGTTAAGTTGATAGATTTCATCAGTGCTAATTTCAGCTAATTTCGCAGCCAGTGCCAGGTCAATTTGTGAACCAACATCTATTATGGTTAAGAAAGGTGAGTTGTCGATTGGACTCAAAGAAATATTGTATTGCTCGGGATTCGAAATTAATTGTGCAACTGCCATTAATTTCGGCACATATGCAGATGTTTCTTTTGGTAAGTCCAAAGACCAAAAGTCAGTTGCTTTTCCAGCTTTTCGGTTACGTTTGATTGCTCGTCCTACGGTACCTTCACCACAGTTATAAGCTGCCAATGCTAATTGCCAATCACCAAAGTCATTGTGCAATTTCTGTAGGTAAGCTATGGCTGCTTGGGTGGAAGCAATTACGTCTCGACGACCGTCATACCACCAATTTTGTTTTAGGCCATAAACTTTGCCTGTTCCAGGAATGAATTGCCACAATCCTGATGCTCGACCTTTGGAATAGGCAAAAGGTTGGAAACCACTTTCGACTACTGGCAATAATGCAATTTCCAATGGCATATTGCGTTGTTCTAATTCTTCGACAATATGATGCAGATAAGGTCTGGCGCGTTCGACCACACGGTCAATATAGTCAGGGTGTTTAACAAACCAATCAAGTTGCTTTTGGGTTTCGGCGTGTAAGGTTTGTTGTGGAATAGCATAGCCATTGCGAATACGTTGCCATACATCGGTGATGGGTTGTTGGGCGATATTCTCAGGATTTATCGTTGCAATGGCCACCTCAGGTAGTGTATTGATATCGGCTTCCTGAGTTTGACCATAGCTTTGTTGCCAAGTCGATTCGCCGGTAGATGAAGGTGATGATTGGTTTTTAGCGACTTCTACCGGTTCTGTTGGCGACTCCTTTACGGTTGTAAAGGGGCTGTTACATGCTGATAATAGGGTTAATATGGCCAGTAAAACTGCCGTCTTTAGATCGTTAATATTTAACATGGTTGGCATTATAAGCTAGGAATAAGGCAAGAACAATTTTGTAAATTATTGATGATATCACCAGGGTATTTTAGGGCTATAACTTAGCGAATTCCCGTTGAGCTGATAACGATCATTTTTTCGACTTGCATATCCTCTAGGGTATATGGAATGCCGCCAGTACCCAAACCAGATTGTCGTAAGCCGGCAAATGGCATCCAGTCTACGCGGAAAGCAGTATGCTCATTTATCATCACTGCAGATGCGGCTAAGCGATCAGAAATATACATAGCAGTATCAATATTACTGCTGTACACCGATGCTTGGAAGGCAACATCAAGTGAATTTGCGATGCTGATAGCCTGATCTAAATCGCTATATGAATAAACACAGACTACCGGCCCAAAAACTTCAGCTGTCGATAGAATACAACCTTCCGGCGGATTTAATAATACAGTTGGTGCATAGCAGTTATTAGGTAGTGAGTGGCCACCACTTAATAATTCCGCGCCACTATCAATGGCTTGTTGAACCCAAGAGCTGACCCGTTCAACTTCGCCCACACGGATTAATGGACCGACTTCTGTTTGAGCAGATAAGGGATCGCCGACAATTAATTTTTTCGCTGCCGCAGCCAGTCTAGTCGCAACATCTTGAACAATAGAGTCATGGACAAAAATACGTTGAACAGAGACACATACTTGCCCAGCATGATAAAAGCCGCCTTTGGCAAGTGCTGGAATAGCAGTATCAAGATTGGCATCTTCAGCGATAATCACCGGTGCAACACCACCATGTTCTAATGCACAGCGTGCGCCTGGAGCAAGTTTAGATCGTAAATACCAACCTACTTTAGCACTACCGATAAAGCTAAAAAAAGCCACTCGAGGATCTGTCACTAAACTTTCAGATGTTGGGATATCCATAGGCAATATGGCTTGGCACCATTCGGGAGGCAAGCCCGCTTCATGGAATATATCAACGAGGCGGAAGCAAGATAATGGTGTGTTTTCCGCTGGTTTTACAATAACGGGGCAGCCTGCTGCAATGGCAGGCCCGACCTGATGAGCAATTAAATTTAATGGATGATTAAAGGCGCTAACGGCAACAACAACACCAATAGGCTCTTTATTCATGATGGTAAAACGATGTTGTGATGCTGGATTAAGCCCCATAGGAACAGGTTTGCATGTATCGCTACGTAAGGCATCGACACAGATGCGAATACTATCTATACAGCGGATCATTTCAACCTTTGAGTCCAGCAACGGTTTGCCACCTTCATGTGCTGAGCCTATTGCTAGTTCGTCAGCTCGCTCAGTCATGATTTCAATCGCGCGCTCTAGAATAGTGAGTCGTTCTTCTACCGATAGCCAGCCATCACGATTAGCAAATAAAGCGCTTGCTGCTGTTAATGCCTGGTTAATATCATTGGAATCAGCCGTTTCTACCGTAGCAATAAGTTGATCATCAAAAGGCGAAACAACGTCTAATTGATACGCACTTTTTTTAGTGACACCTGCAATTTTTAGGGGGATATGTTGAATACCAGTCATGATGGTTCGCTCCTTAAATAATGCAGATTTTTTCTTTCAGACCTTCATTCAAGATTGAATGGTTCAATGAATAATCCACTGCCAAATCAATCAAATGCACACCTTTTGAGTTGAGTGCTGTTCGTAATGTTTGTTGGAAATCAGCATAACTAGTCGGGCGATGACCTGTTGCCCCATAACTTTCAGCATATTTCACAAAATCGGGATTATTATAATCTAGTCCAAAGTTATTAAAGCCCATACCTTCCTGTTTCCACTTGATCATGCCGTAGGCGCTATCATTGAGAATGATGACCACCATATCTAGACCTAATCGGACAGCTGTTTCCATTTCTTGTGAATTCATCATAAATCCACCATCGCCACAGACAGAAATAACCTTACGGTCAGGATTAATAAGCTTAGCCAACATAGCAGAGGGAAGCCCTGCACCCATTGTTGCTAGTGCGTTATCAAGTAATAAAGAGTTATTTTGATAACAAGGGTAATTACGTGCAAACCAGACTTTATAAACACCATTATCTAAGGTCAGAATGCCATCCTCGTCTAACTCCTCTCGAATAACGCTAACAGCACTTTGTGGTAAAACAGGGAAGCGCTCATCATCACTATATTTAGATAGGCGAGATTTCACTTCTTCTTTCACCCGATAATAGTAAGAAAAATCCCAGTGATCTTGCGGTGTAACAGCCTGCTCAAGTCGGTTAATAGTCGTGGCAATATCACCCACAACATTTAGTTGTGGGAAATAAACAGCATCAATTTGTGCTGGTGAGAAATTAACATGAATCACTTTTGGCCCACCCTCTTCCATAAAGAAAGGTGGCTTTTCAATAACATCATGACCCACATTAATAACCAAATCAGCTCGGTCAATGGCGCAGTGTAGATAATCATGATCAGATAAAGCGGCAGTCCCTAGGTAAGCTTCATGTCGCTCATCAATGACACCTTTACCCATTTGGGTATTAAAGAAAGGAATACCCGTTTTTTCGACAAATTGAGTCAGCGCCTGACTGGATCGTTTTCTATTTGCACCAGCACCAATAAGTAATAGTGGCATTTTGGCATTTTGAATCATATTTATTGCTTTGTTGAGAGCGTTACTGTCGGCATCAGGACGGCGAATGCTTTCAATTTCATAAACGTGATCTTCCGCTTCCTCAGCGGCAATATCTTCAGGTAACTCAATATGAACTGCACCTGGACGTTCATCTATTGCTAGACGAAATGCTTCACGAACAGTGGAAGGGATATTGTTGCCATGGACCACTTGCTTAGTGAATTTGGTAATAGGTCGCATCATGGTGACAATATCGACAATTTGAAACTGACCTTGTTTGCTTTCTTTTATTGGTTTTTGACCGGTAATCATCATCATCGGCATTCCGCCTAATTGGGCATAGGCGGCTGGAGTTACAAAATTTGTTGCGCCGGGGCCGAGTGTCGCCAAACACACACCAGGCTTACCTGTTAGTCGGCCATAAGTCGCAGCCATAAATCCAGCACCCTGTTCATGCCGCGTGAGAATAAGCTTGATGGATGAGCCTTGCATGGAATCGAGAAAATCGAGGTTTTCTTCGCCTGGAATGCCGAAGATATATTCGACACCTTCATTTTCTAAGGCTTTAACAAATAAATCCGATGTTTTCATGGTGATAATTCCTCGTCACAAGATTATTGATCGTTATTAGGATGCTGCTTTGTTTTACCATATTTTTTAGCAAAAAACACTAAGCAACAAAGATATAAGTTATATCGGTCCTTACAGGCGCTACTTTACGTTAATATATGCCTTGCATTAAGCAATATTGGGGTGATTAAGTGAGGGAACTGCGAGGGCTATTGTCAAAAATGGTTGCGACATTGTCGACACAACAGGCTGACGTCAACTATGACATGGTGTTAAGCGATCATCGAATTGCGATGAATCCATTGATTGGACAAACAATACAATTACAAGCATCAGGTGAAATTCACTGCCAAGCATGTGGGCGACGAACGAAAAAAAGCTGGAGCGGCGGTTATTGTTATCCCTGCTCGCAGTCTTTAGCTCAATGTGATTTGTGCATTATGAAACCGGAAACCTGCCATTACGATGCAGGTACCTGTCGTGAACCTGAGTGGGGTGAGAAATTTTGCATGCAAGATCATATTGTCTATCTGGCTAATAGTTCTGGTATAAAAGTAGGAATTACCCGAGGAACACAAGTGCCAACTCGCTGGCTTGACCAAGGCGCAACCCAGGCCCTTCCCATTTTTAGAGTAAAAACACGCTATCAGTCAGGTTTGGTGGAAGTCATATTTAAAGCCCATGTTTCTGATAGAACGGATTGGCGTAAGATGCTAAAAGGATCAGCAGACCAGGTTGATTTATTATCAGTGCGCGATCAATTAATGGCAGAATGTAAAGATGAACTGCAAGCACTGAAAATGCGTTTTGGGGAACATGCTATCTCACCCTTAGCGCAAGAATCAATGGTAAATATTGATTATCCTGTGGAGCGATATCCAGAGAAGGTGAAGTCACTTAATTTTGATAAAACACCGATAATAAAAGGTGTATTGCAAGGCATAAAAGGCCAGTATTTAATTTTTGATATTGGTGTACTTAATATCCGTAAATTTAGCGGCTATGACATCACAATGGTGCTCCAATAATGTTTTATCGATTGATGCGAACACTTATGTTCCTGATTGATGCGGAAAAAGCACACTATTTGGGCTTAAAAAGCTTAAATATCCTCGAAATGACAGGATTGTTAGCATTATGGCGCCGAAAATCTAAAGCCAGTTCTGTTACGGTGATGGGGCTGAAATTCCCCAATGCTGTTGGTTTGGCGGCAGGACTAGATAAGAATGGCGATTATATTGAAGCTTTGGCGGCAATTGGATTTGGATTTATTGAAATTGGTACCGTAACCCCTCGTCCACAGCAAGGCAATCCTAAACCTCGTTTGTTCAGATTGCCGGAAGCAGAAGCTATCATTAATCGGATGGGATTTAATAATTTGGGTGTTGACCATTTACTTGAACAAGTAAAAATAGCCCAGACAGATACCATTGTGGGCATTAATATTGGTAAAAACTTTGATACGCCTGTTGAAAATGCAGTAGATGATTATTTGACTGGCTTAGCCAAAGTGTATCCCTATGCTGATTATGTAGCGATTAATATTTCATCACCCAATACGCCGGGTTTAAGAAGCTTACAGTTTGGCGAATCATTGAATGAATTATTGGCAGCATTGAAGGCTGAGCAAGCTAATTTACAGAACCAATATCAACGTTATGTTCCGATGGCGATAAAAGTAGCACCTGATTTGACCTCTGAAGAGGTTGTAGAGTTAGCGCAAGCATTTACCCAATATGAGATAGATGCGGTGATCACAACCAATACCACCATGTCCCGGGAGGGAGTAGAACATTTGCAATATAGTGATGAGGCTGGTGGATTAAGTGGGCGTCCTGTTTTTGAAAAATCAACAGAGATTGTGCGCCAGTTCAGAAAAGAGCTGCCTGAACACTTGCCGATCATAGCGGCAGGTGGGATTATGTCAGGCGATGATGCCATTAAAAAGTTGGAAGCAGGTGCAAGCCTCGTTCAAATATACAGTGGCTTGATTTATCAGGGGCCAAGTTTGGTCAATGACATTATTCAAATAATAGCAAAGAGGGTGTAAACAAGTGGATGCAGGAACTGGAAGTGTAATAATGCAATGGTTAGTGAATGTTGCATTTGCAATCATCATTATCATTGTCGGCCGTATAGCAGTAAAGTGGATAGTGAAAATAATTCGTAAGCTGATGGTTCGCTCTGATCTGGACCCTATCTTGATTAACTTTGCCAGCTCAATTGCCGGTGCGGTACTGTTATTATTTGTATTTATTGCAGCATTAGATCAACTAGGCATTGAAACAACCTCACTGATTGCATTATTAGGTGCTGCAGGTTTAGCCATTGGTCTCGCATTGCAGAGTTCACTGCAAAACTTTGCTGCAGGGGTGATGCTGATTGTATTTCGGCCATTTAAGCTAGGCGATTTTATTGAGGCAGGCGGTGTCGTGGGTGTTGTTGAACAAATCAGTATTTTTAGCACCGTAATGAAAACAGGCGATAACCGTGAAATCATCGTGCCTAATGGTCAAATATATTCAGATGCGATCACCAATTATTCCGCTAAAGAAACACGTCGTATTGATATGGTATTTGGTATTGGTTATGACGATGATATGTTGAAAGCAAAAAAAATCATGGAGGATATTCTCACCAAACATAAATTGGTTTTAGAAGATCCTGCACCAAAAGTGGCAGTTGCCGAACTGGCGGATAGCAGCGTTAATTTTAATGTTCGCCCTTGGGTCAATAGTAGTGATTATTGGGCTGTGCGTTCTGATTTGATCGAGCAAATTAAATTAGCCTTTGATAAAAAAGGCATTTCTATTCCGTATCCACAAATGGATATCCATACGGATAAATAGCCACTGTTAAGAGAGGAGTGATAATGAATATTAAATTGTTTATGGTAGCTGTCGTGGCAATATTATTAGTGGGTTGTGTTCAATCTGCTGGCGTACGATATGGAGATTCCGGCTCATCGCATTACAAAAATGGGCCACCGCCACATGCTCCGGCACATGGCTATCGCCACAAACATAAAAAACATAATATGAGTTATGACTCGGGTTTAGGCGCGTATATCATTTTGGGGTGGGATAATCACTACTTTGATAATAATGTATATTTCCGTTATCGCAACGGAGCTTGGCAAGCAAGTGTCAATCTCAATAGTGGTTGGCATGATGCTGATAGATATGCCGTACCAGCTAAATTATGGAACTATAAGAACAACGATAGCAACTACTATAAACATAAAAAAGAACATCCTGGAAAAGGCCACAAACCTAAAAAAGGATATTAGAACTGATCTTTCCATAGTCGGAGCTCAGTAAATACCTCGACATCAGTGACGAGTTGTTTGCCGGAGAATTGCTCAACAGCTTGAACAACATCTGCTTGATGACAGCGCAGGAAGGGGTTGGTAGCAAGCTCCAATTCTAATGTAGAAGGTAAGCTGGCTTTATCTTGCTGGCGAATATTGGCAGTATCTTTGATGCGCTGTTGAATATCAGTATTATGAGGTTCAATGGTCGCGGCAAAACGAAGATTAGCCTCAGTATATTCATGGGCACAATAAATTTTAGTCTGTATGGGCAATGTGGCAATTTGCCGTAATGACTGAAATAGTTGTGCAGCCGTGCCATTATGAAGTCTGCCGCAACCTGCACCAAATAAAGTATCGCCACAAAAAAGATTATCCTCCATGAGATAGGCAATATGGCCGGCAGTATGGCCAGGTACATCTAAAACGCGAATGGCAGGAAAAGCAGTATCAATGTTTAAATGATCACGAGCACTAAGTGGGTGGGTCATGCGAGGAACATTTTCTATTGTGGGCCCATAAACAGGTATGTCATAGTGCTTTAATAAAGGCTTAATACCATCAATATGATCATGGCATGCATGGGTGATGAGTATCGCGACAGGAATAAACTGCTGTTGAGCAATAATTGTCATAAGTTGCTCAGCATTACCCGGATCAACAATTAAAAGATGCTTTGATGTTGGCTGTTCAATTAACCAGATATAATTATCGTTAAAAATAGCAATTGAGTGAATATTTAGCGTCATTCTAAGAGTATAGTTAGATTTAAGATGGTTGATTATAGATCCGATAAAGAAAAAATGATGTCCGATTGGTGGCAAAGCCCTCTCGGCCAATGTGTTTTATTGCAAGAAAAGGCACTATTGCAGACCCTCAACAGTCATTTTTATGGGTATTGCCAATTGCAGTTAGGAGTCGAGCAAAGACAGTTTCCGAAAGTGACACATTCGGCTCAACAAAAAGTAATGGCACAAAATGCGGATATTGATGGTGACATCAATGCCTTACCGTTTAAAAGCTATAGCCTTGATACGGTGTTATTAAGTCATGCATTAGAATTTTCATCTGATCCTCATCAAGCATTACGAGAAGTAGAACGTGTTTTAGTGGCAGATGGTAGCGTGGTATTGTGTTGCTTTAACCCGTGGAGTTTATGGGGGCTGCGCCGTTTATTATCATGGCAAGATGCTCCACCATGGCATGGTCATTTTTTTAGCCAAGCAAGAATAAGGGATTGGTTAGCATTATTAAATTTTGAAGTGCTGGCCGTCGAAAGACTGATGTTTCGACCGCCACTTAGTTCTGAGCGCTGGTTAGCGAGAATAGCCCCAATGGAGCGCTGGGGTAAACGTCTTTGGCCAGTATTGTCGGGATGCACTATTTTGGTAGCAACAAAACGTTCTATTCCATTAACGCCGATTACAAAACGCTGGCAAGCAAAACAACTATTCCCCAGCGGTTCGTTTGTTAAGAAGCCGGTAACAAGAGAAAAGATAAATGAGTGAAGTAGAAATGTTTACCGATGGTGCTTGTAGTGGTAATCCTGGTCCGGGTGGCTGGGGAACCATTATACGAGCTAAAGGAGTTGAAAAAGAGTTATCAGGCGGCGAAAAAGAGTCCACTAATAATCGAATGGAAATGATGGCCGTTATTATGGGCTTGGAAGCATTAACCCGTCCTTGTGGGGTAAAAATTACTACCGATTCACAATATGTCATGAAAGGTATGCAAGAATGGTTGCCTGGCTGGAAAAAACGTAATTGGAAAACGGCGGCTAAAAAACCCGTTAAAAATGTGGATCTATGGCAGCGAATGGAAAAAGCAGCAGAGCAACATGAGCTTGAATGGGAGTGGGTGCGAGGACATCAAGGCCACCTAGAAAATGAGCGGGCAGATGAATTAGCCGTTGCCGCTCGGGAACAAATAGCGCAGGAAAAATAGTGGCACAACAACAAACAATACGTCAGGTCGTCTTAGATACTGAAACCACGGGATTAAGCACCGCAGATGATCATCGTATTATTGAAATTGGTTGTGTGGAACTGATTAATCGCCGATTAACGGGTGAAACATTCCATCAATATATTAATCCGGAACGCAAAATTGATGTAGGCGCAATGGAAGTGCATGGTATCAGCAATGAATCCCTGCTCGATAAACCTAAATTTGCCGAAATAGTCGACGATTTTATGCGCTTTATCGACGGAGCAGAACTGATCATCCACAACGCAGCATTTGATGTTGGATTTTTGAATCATGAATTGTCCAAAATAACAGCAGAATCTCGCCGTATAGCTGACGCTAGCACAATACTAGACACGCTCAAACTTGCACGTGATAAACATCCAGGGCAAAAAAATAACCTTGATGCTTTATGTCGACGTTATGAAGTCAATAATTCTAATCGTGAATTGCATGGCGCATTATTAGATTCTGAGATCTTGGCAGATGTTTATTTAGCCATGACCGGTGGTCAAGTCAGTTTATCACTGGCCCATGAAGACTCTCCATCTACACGCGATGGATCTATTGAAGCGGTAAGGGTCAAACAAAAAAGCCGCGGGCCATTACGAGTGATTAAAACTAGCGATGAAGAGCTGGCTGCCCATGATGCTAAATTACAGAAATTGGATAAAGCCAGTAATGGACAGTGTGTTTGGTTAAAATCACTAGACTGATATCTACCCATAAAATATTAAGTTTTCCTTGAAATAGATTTTTTCGGCCCCATCTAAAGGTTTGTGAATTTACAAAAACTGGAACATGGATATGAGCGACCAAGAAAATAACGAAATTGAATCTGAACAAGACAATACAACTCCGGAAGCCGAAGTAGAAATCAATGAAGATCCAGCAGCTCTGCTGGAGGATGCTCGTAATAAAGCTGATGAGCATTGGAATGAACTATTGCGTGCCAAAGCGGATATGGAAAATATGCGTCGTCGTCAGGCGCGCGATTTAGAAAACGCCCATAAACATGCCTTAGATAAATTTGTCTCTGAATTGCTGCCTATTTATGACAGCATGGAATTGGGTTTAAATGCGTCTAATGGTGAAGATGCCTCCATAGACGCGGTGTGTGAAGGCTTAGAAATGACCATGAAAATGTTTTTATCTTCACTCGCTAAATTTGGTTTAGAAACAGTTAATCCTGAAGATGGTGATGCATTTGACCCTGAGTTGCACCAAGCAATGGCGATGCAGCCTGTTGAAGGTATCGAAGCCAACCAAATTCTAACGGTTGCTCAAAAAGGATTCCAATTCAATGGCCGGTTACTGCGTCCAGCCATGGTTATGGTTTCGCAATAATAAACAATACAGTGCGATAAAATATTTAATCTAACGATAGAAAATATATTAAAAACAATAAAGTGGGATGAAAGGCTTGAAATTAATAATTCGCCCCCCATTTAGTAATCAACAGCTGGTGTAACCGGCAAAAATTTAAAGATAGATGGAGAAAAAACAATGGCTAAAATTATTGGTATTGACTTAGGAACGACAAACTCATGTGTGTCGGTTCTTGAAGATGGAAAGGCTCGGGTAATCGAAAATAGTGAAGGTGATCGCACCACACCATCGATTGTTGCCTTCACGAAAGATGATGAAGTATTAGTGGGCCAATCTGCTAAACGTCAAGCGGTAACCAACCCTAAAAATACATTATTTGCTATCAAGCGTTTAATTGGACGTAAATTTAAAGATGATGTTGTGCAGCGCGATATCGATATGGTGCCTTATAGCATTGTTGAAGCCGATAACGGTGATGCATGGGTTGAAGCTAACGGTAAAAAAATGGCGCCACCTGAAATTTCTGCACGTGTTTTGATGAAAATGAAAAAAACAGCAGAAGACTTTTTAGGTGAAGAAGTCACAGAAGCCGTGGTGACTGTTCCTGCATATTTCAATGACTCACAACGTCAAGCAACTAAAGATGCCGGTAAAATTGCTGGCCTAGAAGTTAAACGCATTATCAATGAACCAACGGCAGCAGCATTGGCCTACGGTATGGATAAAAAACGTGGCGACTCTACTATTATTGTTTATGATTTAGGTGGTGGTACATTTGACGTATCAGTTATCGAAATTGCTGACATCGAAGGCGAACATCAGTTTGAAGTATTATCAACAAATGGTGATACATTCTTAGGTGGTGAAGATTTCGACCAACGTGTTATTGAATTTTTAGTAGATGAGTTCAAAAAAGACCAAGGCATTGATTTATCAAAAGATCCTTTAGCCTTACAACGTCTAAAAGATGCCGCTGAAAAAGCGAAGATTGAGCTTTCTTCAAGTGAACAAACGGATATTAACTTACCGTATGTAACCGCTGATGCATCTGGTCCTAAACATATGGAAGTGCGTTTAACGCGTGCTAAATTAGAATCACTAGTTGAAGACTTGGTTGAACGTAGCCTTGCACCGTGTAAACAAGCAATTAAAGATTCAGGCTTATCTATGGATGAGATTGATGATGTTATCTTGGTCGGTGGTCAAACACGTATGCCAATGGTTCAAGCGGCGGTAGAAAAATTATTCGGTAAAGAGCCGCGTAAAGATGTCAATCCTGATGAAGCAGTATCATCTGGTGCAGCAATTCAAGCGGCAGTATTAGCGGGTGACGTGAATGATGTATTGTTACTTGATGTCACACCATTGAGCCTAGGTATCGAAACGATGGGTGGGGTGATGACTAAGTTGGTCGATAAAAATACTACCATTCCAACTAAAGCTAACCAAACCTTCTCAACAGCAGATGACAATCAACCCGCAGTAACAATTCATGTATTACAAGGGGAACGTGAAGTCGCTTCTGGTAATAAATCACTAGGTCGTTTTGATTTATCTGATATTCCGCCAGCACCTCGCGGTCAACCACAAATCGAAGTCACATTCGACATTGATGCCAACGGTATTTTGAATGTATCGGCGAAAGATAAAGTCACCGGTAAAGAACAGTCTATCGTCATTAAAGCATCAAGTGGTTTGTCTGATGAAGAAGTTGAACAAATGGTGCAAGATGCGGAAGCACACGCGGATGAGGATCGTAAGTTCCAAGAATTAGTAACGGTTCGTAATGCGGCTGATGGCCTAGTACATTCAACTAAGAAATCAATTGAAGAGTTAGGCGACAAGTTAGATGCTGATGAAAAAATGAAAATTGAAACAGCGGTTGCTGAATTGGAAGAAGCACTTAAAGGTGAAGATAAAGATGATATCGAAGCCAAAACAACAGCATTAACAGAAGCCTCAGCAAAATTAGCAGAACAAGCTTATGCAGAAAACGCAGAAGCGGGTGATGCAGCAGAAGAAGCTTCTGCAGAAGCGGCTGATGATGTTGTTGATGCTGAGTTTGAAGAGGTTGATGACGATAAAAAATAACCTTATTCACCGCACTATGAAGGGAGGCGGAGACATCAACTTCATTCATCCTGAGCTTGTCGAAGGACAGGATTAAGTTCATGGTTCGGCGGGCTCATCATGAACGGTGGGAACTGTAAATAGTTTGGATATATTAGTTAATTAGCAGGCGTAGGGTTTTTCTACGCCTGTTTTGTTGTATAGGAATATTGGAAAAGACAAATAATGGCCAAACAAGATTTTTACGAAACATTAGGTGTATCTCGCACCGCGACAGAGGCTGAAATTAAAAAAGCTTATCGTCGTATGGCAATGAAATACCATCCTGATCGTAATCCTGATAATGCTGATGCAGAAGCACATTTCAAAGAAGCAAAAGAAGCTTATGAGATTTTATCTGATGCTCGAAAACGTGCTGCGTACGATCAGTTTGGCCATGCAGGTGTCGACCAATCTGCGGGTGGTCCTCGTGGTGGAGCGGGTGGTTTTAGTGATATTTTCGGTGATGTATTCAATGATATTTTTGGCGCGGCAGGTGGTAGACAAGGCGGCTATCGCGGCGCTGACTTACGCTATCACTTAGATCTTAGCTTAGAGAATGCCATTGCTGGCACCACAGAAAAGATACGCATTCCAGTCAATGTGGAATGTAAAACCTGTGATGGTAATGGTGCTAAAAAAGGTACCGAGCCTGTTACCTGTACAACCTGTGGTGGTCATGGCCAAGTTCGCATACAGCAAGGCTTTTTCGCTGTGCAGCAACCCTGCCCACATTGTGGTGGTACCGGCAAAATGATTAAGGAGCCATGTGGAGATTGCCATGGTGAAGGTCATATTCAAGAGCAAAAAACCTTATCAGTTAAAATTCCTGCAGGTGTGGATACCGGTGATCGTATTCGCCTTTCTGGTGAAGGCGAGGCTGGGGCTGGTGGTGCTGAGTCTGGAGATCTATATGTTGAAGTACAAGTAAAACGCCATGATGTATTCACCCGCGATGGAAGTAACCTATTTTGTGAGATGCCAATTGATTTCGTTACAGCATCGTTAGGCGGTGATTTAGAAGTGCCAACCTTGTCCGGTAAGGCAAACTTGAAGATCCCAGAAGGAACTCAAACAGGCCAACAATTCCGATTACGTAGTAAAGGTGTAAAATCTGTTCGTGGCGGTGGTATCGGTGATTTAATGTGCAGAGTGGTTATTGAAACACCGGTTAAATTATCCAAAAAACAAAAAGAGTTACTACAACAGTTTGATGAGACAATGCATGGTAGTCGTAGTAAACATAGCCCAAGAACGAGTTCGTGGTTGGATGCAGTAAAAGACTTTTTTGATTAGGCGCAGAAATTAAGTAGGAATTAGAAATGGCAATACGTATAGCAATCAATGGTGCGGCAGGTCGTATGGGACGCTGCCTAATTCAGGCTGTTGAACAAACAGAAGGTTTGGAACTAAGCGCGGCTATTGATCGATCAGACTCAAGCTTATTAGGTGCCGATGCTGGTGAGTTAGCAGGTGTCGGTAAATTAGGCATTGCTGTTAGCTCGGATGTGGCTAGCGCTACAGTTCACTCGGATGTCATTATTGATTTTACCTTGCCAGAAGTGACCATGGCATTAATGCCACACTGCATTACTAACCAATGTCGTTTAGTGATTGGGACAACAGGGTTTTCAGCAGAACAAAAAGCAGAAATTGAGCAAGTTTCACAGCAAGTCGCCATGATACTTGCCCCCAATATGAGCGTGGGTGTGAATTTGTCACTTAAATTATTAGACATGGCTGCTCGGGTATTAGGTAATGATGTTGATATCGAAATTGTCGAAGCTCATCATCGTCATAAAATAGATGCACCTTCTGGCACAGCTTTGCGTATGGGTGAGGTGGTTGCCGAAGCCTTGGGTCGAGACTTAAAAACCTGTGCTGTTTATGGCCGAGAAGGCCGCACTGGTGAACGTGATCGAAATACCATCGGTTTTGCAACAGTACGGGCTGGTGATATTGTCGGGGATCATACGGTTATGTTTGCTTCAGAAGGTGAGCGAGTTGAGATTACTCATAAGGCTTCTAGCCGTATGACCTTTGCTTTAGGCGCCATGAGAGCGTCAAATTGGTTGATGACACACCAATCTGGCTTGTACGACATGCAGGATGTCTTGAACTTACGAGACTAAGTGCTTGATATAGCGTTAAACTCGCGTTATAAGCGCATCTATGCTAACCTTATCGGTTCCAAGTTAGTTCTATAAGCAGTGTTTTTTCAAGTAAATTGTTTGGAAAAAGTGCCAATAACATCAACAAGGAGCCCATGGTTAGTCTAGAAACACCTGTATGTGATTTTAACTTGCCGGCAATAGATTTTTCTTTGCCAGGTACGGATGGCAATGTCTGGACTCTTGACGATTGCCGTGGTGAAAATGGCTTGCTAGTCATGTTTATCTGTAACCATTGTCCTTATGTTAAAGCCATCCTTGACCGACTTATTCGTGACACTAACGAATTAAAACAAATGGGGATGAATACTGTCGCCATCATGTCTAATGATGTTGCCGACTATCAAGAAGATTCTTTTGACAATATGCAGCTTATTGCAAAAGAAAATGATTTTTCCTTCCCTTATTTGTTTGATGAGACACAACAAACTGCCCAGAACTATGGTGCAGTGTGTACCCCTGATTTCTTTGGCTATAACAAAGATCTTAAATTGCAGTATCGCGGCCGCTTAGATGCAAGTAGAAAAGAAGCAGCTGCAACGGACGCACGACGAGATTTATTTGAAGCAATGAAACAAGTTGCTAGAACGGGTCATGGTCCAAAACAACAAATCCCAAGTATGGGTTGCTCAATTAAATGGCGAGCAGCGTAATGAGTGCTTTGCATAATGTGATGACGAGGATTATTTTGTCCTTGTGTTTTGCAAAGTACTCTTTTAATTTTATTTAACAGGAGAATGTAAATGGCTACACGCAGACATTTAGCAAATGCTATCCGTGCACTTAGTATGGATGCAGTACAAAAAGCAAACTCTGGTCACCCCGGTGCACCAATGGGTATGGCGGATATCGCTGAAGTATTATGGAATGACCACATGCAACATAACCCGACTAACGCGGATTGGGCAGATCGCGATCGTTTTGTTTTATCTAATGGTCACGGTTCTATGTTGATTTATTCATTGTTGCATTTGTCTGGTTATGACTTGCCGATGTCTTCACTGGCTTCTTTCCGTCAGCTTCATTCACAATGTGCGGGGCACCCTGAATACGGTTATGCACCAGGTATTGAAACAACAACAGGTCCTTTAGGCCAAGGTATTACCAACGGTGTTGGTATGGCGATGGCTGAGAAGTTAATGGCTGACCAGTTCAACAAGCCTGGCCACAACATCGTTGACCACAACACATATGTGTTCTTAGGCGACGGTTGTTTGATGGAAGGTGTTTCTCATGAAGCATGTGCTCTTGCTGGCACATGGGGTCTAGGTGGCTTGATTGCATTTTGGGATGACAACAATATCTCTATCGATGGTCACATTGATGGTTGGTACACAGATGACACTGTTAAGCGTTTTGAAGCTTACGGCTGGCACGTACAATCAGTAGATGGTCATGATGCAGATGCAATCAATGCTGCGATTACTGCTGCTAAAGCAGTGAAAGACAAACCTTCTATGATTTGCTGTAAAACAGTGATTGGTTTCGGTTCACCAAATAAATCCGGTACTCATGATTGTCATGGTGCTGCACTAGGTGATGAAGAAGTTGCATTAACACGTGAACAATTAGGTTGGGATGCGGCGCCATTTGAAATTCCTGCTGATGTTTATGAAGGCTGGGATGCTAAGGCTTCTGGCGCGGAGAAAGAAGCAGCTTGGAATGCTAAATTTGATGCTTATGCTGCTGAATATCCAGAGTTAGCGGCTGAATTCAAACGTCGTATGGCGGGTGACTTACCCGCAAACTGGAAACAAGCAACTGATGCAATGATCGCTGAAACTAACGAAGCAGCTGCAAGCTTAGCTTCTCGTCAAGCATCACAAAAAACAATTGCTGCTTTAGCGCCAGTATTACCTGAATTCTTAGGTGGTTCTGCTGACTTAACTGGCTCTAACTTAACAAGTTGTGACAGCTTTACTCATGTATCTGGTAAAGAGCCAGGTAACTACATTTCTTATGGTGTACGTGAATTTGGTATGTACGCAATCATGAATGGTATGACACTACACGGTGGTTTAATTCCATTCGGTGGTACATTCCACATGTTCTCTGACTATGCGAAAAGTGCCTTCCGTATGGCTGCATTGATGGGAATTCGTACCGTTGCTGTTCTGACTCATGACTCTATCGGCCAAGGTGAAGATGGTCCAACACATCAACCAATCGAAAACACATCGGCAATGCGTTATATCCCTAATATGGATGTATGGCGTCCTGCAGATTCTGTTGAAGTTGCGGTTGCATGGACTGCGTCTGTTGAACGTGCAGACGGTCCTTCAGCATTAATCTTAAGTCGTCAAGGTATTCCTGGTCGTAATCATGATGCTGCTGACTTTGATGCAATGCGTAAAGGTGCATATGTCTTAGTTGAAGCAAATGGTGCTGCAGACGTAGTTCTTATCGCAACAGGCTCTGAAGTTGATTTAGCTGCTAAAGCTGCTGAAGCATTGGCTGCCGATGGAATCAATGCTCGCGTTGTTTCTATGCCATCTACTAATGTGTTTGATCGTCAAGACCAAGCATATAAAGATAGCGTATTAACACCAGGCGTTAAACGCGTTTCTGTTGAAGCAGGTGTTACTGACTTCTGGCGCAAATATGTTGGCCTAGAAGGTGGAACTGTTGGTATCGATACATTTGGTGAATCTGCACCAGGTGGAGTATTGATGGAACACTTCGGCTTCACAGTTGAAAACGTCGTTAAAGTAGTAAAAGAAACACTATAATTTAACAGTAGTTAATTTGTAGTAGAAACGAAAAGTGGCCAGTGGGTGAGAAAGCTCACTGGTCATACTTTTCTTTAATAAATTTACATACCTTTAAAAACTGAGATCTTTAGATAGATTTTAGCTTTTAGAGGTATCGAATCGGGGAATCAAAGAATGACAATCAAAGTAGGTATTAACGGTTTTGGCCGTATCGGCCGCATGGTATTTCGTGCTGCTGCAAAAGACTTCCAAGATATTGAAGTCGTCGCAATTAATGATTTATTAGAGCCTGAATATTTAGCATATATGTTGCAATATGATTCTGTACATGGTCGTTTTGATGGTGATGTATCAGTTGTAGATGGCAACTTGGTTGTTAATGGTAAGACCATTCGTATTACTGCTGAACGTAACCCTGCCGATCTTAAATGGGGTGAAGTAGGTGCGGACCTAATCGTAGAATGTACCGGTTTCTTTTTAACAGAAGAATCTTGCCAAGCTCATATTGATGCAGGTGCTAACAAAGTAGTGCAATCAGCCCCATCTAAAGATCACACGCCGATGTTTGTCGTCGGCGTAAATGATGAAAAGTACAATGGTGAAGCGATTATTTCAGCAGCATCATGTACAACAAATGGTCTAGCCCCCGTTGCTAAAGTGTTGGATGATAACTTTGGTATTGTCAAAGGTTTGATGACCACGGTACATGCTGCAACAGCAACGCAAAAAACAGTTGATGGCCCATCAATGAAAGATTGGCGCGGTGGTCGTGGTATTTTAGAAAATATTATTCCATCTTCAACGGGTGCTGCAAAAGCAGTAGGTAAAGTGCTTCCAAGTTTAAATGGCAAGTTAACAGGTATGGCTTTCCGCGTGCCAACATCAGATGTATCGGTTGTTGATTTGACTGTCCAGTTGGAAAAAGATGCTAGTTACGATGATATTTGTGCTGCAATGAAAGCAGCATCAGAAGGTCCTATGAAAGGTGTTTTAGGTTATACCGATGGCAGTTTAGTCTCGACGGACTTCCGTGGTGATCCGGCGGCATCAACATTTGATGCTGGTGCGGGTATTGCACTAGATGGCACTTTTGTTAAAGTCGTCGCGTGGTATGACAATGAATATGGTTATACCTGCAATATGATGCGTCTAATCGAGCTTGTCGGTAAATAAGCGTATTTATCTTTTCCCTCATAACGGCGTTATTTTTGTACTCAAATGGACACATATTTATTATATGCTCACATTTTCCGTGCAAAGATGTCTTGTTCTGAAGAAAAATCTAAACACGCAAATTAGTTAATACAAAAAGGCTTCCTCGTAGTGGGGAGGCCTTTATTTATTTTATGGCTCTGAAATAGGGACATAGAAAAATAAAATAATGAGGAACAAACATGTCTGTAATCAAGATGTCAGATCTAGATTTAGCTGGAAAACGCGTATTAATTCGTCAAGATTTAAATGTGCCCCTTAAAAATGGCTCAGTATCAGATGACACCCGTATTCGTGCATCATTACCAACGATTAAACTGGCATTAGAAGCCGGTGCTAAAGTGATGCTGATGTCGCATCTTGGTCGTCCTACCGAAGGTGAATATGCCGAAGAATTTTCTCTAGCACCCGTTGCCACACATTTGGCCGGCTTATTAGGCCAAGCTGTTCGATTAGAAAACGACTGGCTAGAGGGTGTGGCACTTGATGCTGGCGAAGTAGTGTTATGTGAAAATGTTCGTTTTAATACTGGCGAGAAGAAAGATGATGATGCCTTATCTCAAAGAATGGCCGCATTATGTGATATTTATGTGATGGATGCCTTTGGTACAGCGCATCGTGCACAAGCCTCTACTCATGGTGTCGCTAAATATGCACCTATTGCGTGTGCTGGCCCTTTATTATCAGGTGAATTAGAAGCATTAGGTAAAGCGTTGGATAATCCTGCACGGCCAATGGTAGCGATTGTGGGCGGTTCAAAAGTATCAACCAAATTAACGGTATTAGAATCATTATCAAAAATTGTTGACCAACTTATTGTCGGTGGAGGTATTGCCAATACCTTCATTGCAGCAGCGGGCCACAATGTGGGTAAATCTTTATATGAAGCTGATTTAATCGATACGTGCAAAACATTGACTGCAAATGCACAAGCAAGTGGTGGCGATATCCCAGTACCAACGGATGTAGTTTGTGCTAAAGAATTTTCTGAAACGGCGACAGCGACATTGATGGCAACACCCAATGTGCAAGATGACGATATGATTTTCGATATTGGCCCTGATTCAGCAGCAGAGCTTGCAGAAATCATCAAAAATGCAGGTACAATTGTCTGGAATGGTCCAGTTGGCGTATTTGAATTTGATCAATTCGGCGAAGGTACCAAAGCCATTGCAGTAGCGATTGCTGAATCGAGTGCATTTTCAATCGCTGGTGGAGGAGATACTTTAGCGGCAGTATCGAAGTACAATATCAGTGATGATGTTTCTTATATTTCAACGGGTGGTGGTGCTTTCCTTGAATTTTTGGAAGGTAAAATATTACCAGCAGTGGCCATGTTAGAATCACGATCATAAGCACGAAGTACCTTTGACCTGACGAAACGAAGTAACCGTAGGCTCAAAATACGTATCGTGAAAAATACGGCATTATTATTTAAGGGATAACCCATTGGGAACACCAAGAAGAAGAACTAAAATCGTTGCAACCCTAGGTCCAGCAACAAACACACCTGAAATACTCGATGCGATCATCGAGGCGGGGGTAGATGTTGTTCGCCTAAACTTTTCCCATGGTGACCCGAAAGAGCATGTTGAGCTTGCTGAAACGATTCGCAACCGTGCGCGAGCCTATGGCCGACAAGTTGGTGTATTAGCAGATTTGCAAGGTCCTAAAATTCGAATTGCTCGATTTAAGGACGGTAAAATTAAACTGGAAAAAGATGCTGAATTTGTCCTAGACTCAGAGCTCAATTCATTTATGGGAGACCATACACAAGTAGGGATTGACTACAAAAAATTACCTCAAGATGTAAAACGAGGCGACACCTTATTATTGGATGATGGTCGAATAGTATTGTGGGTCAACGCGGTTGAAGGACAACGAGTTATTTGCCGAGTAGTAGTCGGTGGTGAGCTATCTAACAATAAGGGTATTAACCGCCAAGGCGGTGGCTTATCTGCTGAAGCGCTGACAGCGAAAGATAAAAAAGACATTATCACCGCTGCTGAAATGCAAGCAGATTATATTGCAGTATCATTCCCACGTTCGGCAGAGGATATTCACACTGCTCGCCAACTCGTGCAAGATGCCGGTGGTCGATGTGGCATTATTGCCAAGATTGAACGTGCGGAAGCAATAGATGTCATCGATGACATTATTAAAGCTTCAGATGCGGTCATGGTGGCCCGTGGTGACTTAGGTGTTGAGATTGGTGATGCAGCATTGCCCCCAATACAGAAAAAAATTATTCAACGAGCAAGGCAGTTAAATCGAGCGGTTATCACCGCAACTCAAATGATGGAGTCAATGATTACTAATGCGATTCCAACACGAGCAGAAGTATTTGATGTTGCCAATGCAGTATTAGATGGCACTGATGCAGTGATGCTATCGGGCGAAACAGCCGTAGGGGAGCACCCGGTGAAGGTTATTGAGGCAGTCGACCGTATATGTCTTGAGGCGGAACAACAGCGTGAAATTCGGGTATCAAGACACCGAATGGATTCAAAATTTGAACAGATGGATGAGGCGATTGCGATGGCGGCAATGTATACCGCCAATCATTTAGATGTAAAAGCTATTGCAGCATTAACTGAATCTGGCAAGACACCGTTGTGGATGTCGAGAATGAGTTCTGGTATCCCTATTTTCGCCATGACCCCTCATGTTGAAACTCGGCGAAAAATGACTTTATATCGAGGCGTTTATCCAGTGAGTTTTACCGTGACTCATACGGACCATCTGTCGTTAAACAGAGAAGTAATTGATGAGTTACAACGCCGGGGAGTGGTTCATGAAGGTGATATGGTTATTATCACCAAGGGTGATATTGAAAAACGAGGCAGCACTAGCGCGCTTAAATTAGTACGTGTCGGCGATATGATCGAGCCAAAAGCGTAGAAATAGTTACAGAAATCAGCAAGACTTTTATTAGAGGAGTGAAATGTCATGGCACTCGTTTCAATGAGACAGCTTTTAGATTACGCGGCAGAACATAGCTTTGCCATCCCTGCATTTAATGTCAGTAATATGGAGCAAGTTCAAGCCATTATGCAAGCAGCCGATGCGGTCAATAGCCCCGTTATTATGCAAGGTAGTGCTGGAGCAAGAAAATATGCGGGTGAACCTTTTTTAAGACACCTTATCTTAGCGGCAATAGAGCAGTACCCACATCTTCCTGTGGTGATGCATCAAGATCATGGCGCATCACCTGATATCTGTGCGCGATCTATTCAGTCTGGCTTTAGCTCAGTGATGATGGATGGCTCACTGCTGGCGGATATGCAAACCCCATCATCATTTGAATACAATGTCGATGTGACGCGTACAGTTGCCAATATGGCACATGCTTGTGGCGCCTCTGTAGAGGGGGAATTAGGCTGTTTAGGTTCATTAGAAACGGGCATGATGGGTGAAGAAGATGGTCATGGATCATTAGAAAAGTTAGACCCTAGTCAGCTGTTGACCGATCCTGATGAAGCAATAGAATTTGTTAAGCAAACGAAAGTGGATGCTTTAGCGGTGGCGATTGGCACTAGCCATGGTGCATATAAATTTACCAAACCACCAACAGGCGATGTATTGGCCATTAGCCATTTAAAAATACTGCATGAGAAGATGCCAAATACCCATATTGTGATGCATGGCTCTAGTTCCGTTCCGCAAGACTGGTTAAAAATCATTAATGATTATGGTGGTGATATTGCCCAAACTTATGGTGTGCCGGTAGAGGAAATTGTCGAAGGAATTAAACACGGAGTGCGCAAAGTCAATATTGATACAGATTTACGCATGGCAGCCACAGGTTCGATTAGACGGTATTTAGCCCAACAAGAATATGCATCAGATTTTGACCCGCGCAAATTTTATAAAGAAGCCACTACTGCAATGCAGGCTATTTGTCAGGCACGTTTTGAAGCGTTTGGTAGTGCGGGACATGCGGGTAAAATTAAAGCTATTCCATTGGACCAAATGGTTTGTCGTTATGCCAGTGGTGAATTAGATCCTAAATTGAATTAACAAATACTATTATTGATACACTTCAGAAGGTGGGCAAATGCTCACCTTTTTCGCTTTAAGTAATTGACGATTAGCTAAGTATCACAGCCATAGACTAAGTAAGGTAAACTATGCCTTTTAAAACCATAGAGATAGATCAGTGCAACAGTTATTAGCTATTGCAGGCGGCGGTGCACTTGGAGCCATACTGCGATTTAGCATGTCTTCAAGTATATACCGTGTTTTAGGACGAGAATTTCCTTATGGAACATTGGCTGTCAATGTTCTAGGTTCGTTATTGATGGGCGTTTTATTTATCGTAATTGTAGAGCGTGGCATAGTTGCTGCCGAATGGCGTAATGTCTTAATGATTGGGTTTTTAGGTGCATTTACCACCTTCTCAACCTTCTCGATCGAAACATTAACCTTATTAGAGTCCGGTGAATTGAATCGGGCAGTACTGAATATCTTTTTAAGTGTTGTCTTGTGTCTTGGTGCAACATGGCTTGGAATGATTATAGGAAGACAATTTTAAAATGTTAGACCCCAAACTGTTACGCAATGAACCTGAAAAAGCAGCTGAATTATTAGCTCGTCGAGGCTACGAGTTAGATCTCTCTCTTCTTGCCACACTTGAGCAAGAACGCAAGCAAGCACAACTGGATGCACAAAGCTTGCAAACAGAACGCAATAGTCGTTCTAAATCCATTGGTAAGGCAAAAGCATCGGGTGAAGATATCGCGCCACTGTTAGCCGAGATTGAAGATTTAGGTGCAAAACACAAAGCGGCCGAAACTCGCCTTGCTGAAGTCTTACAAAAACTTACTGATGTTGCTATGGCATTACCGAATATTCCGCAAGATGTGGTACCAGCAGGTAAAAGTGAAGATGATAATGTCGAAATATCACGTTGGGGCGAGCCGAAGTCTTTCGATTTTGAGCCTAAGGACCATGTTGATCTTGGGGCTAGTTTTGATGGAATGGATTTTGAAGCCGCCGCTAAAATTAGTCAGGCACGCTTTGTTACCTTACAAGGGCCATTAGCAAAATTACACCGAGCATTAACTCAATTTATGCTTGATATGCATACTGAACAACATGGCTATACAGAAACATATGTACCCTATTTAGTGAATAGCGATTCATTGCGTGGTACTGGCCAGTTACCGAAATTTGCAGAAGATTTATTTGCCATTGAAGGGGCTGATTTATATTTGATTCCAACGGCCGAAGTGCCAGTGACTAATATCGTTCGAGATACGATTTCAACGGACAAACAATTGCCGCTGAAATTTGTTGCCCATACCCCATGCTTTCGGAGTGAAGCAGGGTCATATGGCCGTGATGTCAGAGGTTTAATTCGCCAACACCAATTTGAAAAAGTCGAATTAGTACAAATTGTACGGCCTGAAGATTCTGATATCGCACATGAAGCGCTTACCGAACATGCTGAAACCATTTTGAAAAAATTAGAATTACCCTATCGTAAAGTGATTTTATGCATGGGTGATTTAGGTTTTGGAGCAAGTAAAACCTATGATTTAGAGGTCTGGTTACCAAGCCAGAAAACCTATCGTGAGATTTCATCATGTAGTAATTTCCAAGATTTTCAAGCGCGCCGATTGCAAGCCCGCTGGCGTAATCCTGAAACAGGAAAACCAGAGTTGGTACACACGATTAATGGCTCAGGATTAGCGGTGGGACGTGCTTTATTGGCAGTGATGGAAAATCATCAAGACCAGCAGGGTCGCATCCATATTCCAGAGGTTTTACGACCTTATATGGGCGGTAAGGAATTTATTGGTGGGTAACTTTACACTGATACAAAATATTGTTATTTGGGCGCTACCAGTATTGTTTGCGATCACTGTACATGAAGTTGCACATGGCTGGACTGCGTTAAAATTTGGTGATCGAACAGCACAAATGATGGGTCGTTTGACGCTAAACCCAATAAAACATATTGATCCTATTGGTACTTTATTAGTACCCGGAATGCTGCTTGCTGCAGGTGGTTTTATTTTTGGTTGGGCAAAACCGGTACCGGTCACATGGCAAAATCTTAATAACCCAAAGAAAGATATGATCTGGGTCGCACTTGCTGGGCCGTTGGCAAACTTACTAATGGCTATTATCTGGGCCCTGATTGCAAAAATTGGATTAGTAATGGGCGGCAGTATGCAAGCTCTGTTTTATATGGGCGTTGCTGGCATTCAAATTAATGCCGTATTAATGCTGCTGAACTTATTACCTCTGCCACCGTTAGATGGTGGTCGTATTTTAGTGGGTTTATTACCTGGACCACTAGCATGGCGTGTTAATCAAGTTGAACCCTATGGTTTTTTCATTTTGGTGGGGCTGATTTATTTTGGCATTATTAGCATGATCTTATCACCCTTAATGCGAGGCTTTATGAGCATATTATTTGCATTATTTGGTCTCAATTAATTTAGAAGGAACAGGAATTGGATACAGTTGCACTACAGTCTCGTCGAATCGTTTCAGGCATGCGGCCAACGGGACAGCTCCACCTTGGGCATTACCATGGCGTCCTAAAAAACTGGATTACACTTCAGCACGAATATGAGTGTTTCTTTTTTGTAGCAGATTGGCATGCTTTGACGACACATTATGAAGAGAGTGGCATCATTGAAGACAGTGTTTGGGAAATGGTCATTGATTGGATCGCCGCCGGTATAGAACCATCAGCTGTATCCTTATTCTTGCAATCTAAAGTCCCTGAACATGCCGAATTACACTTATTACTTTCAATGATGACGCCGATCTCATGGCTGGAACGTGTTCCAACCTATAAAGATCAACAAGAAAAACTCAAAGAAAAAGATCTCTCAACGTATGGTTTTTTAGGTTACCCCTTGTTACAGAGTGCTGATATTTTAATTTATCGTGCAGGACAAGTACCTGTAGGCGAAGATCAAGTGGTACACGTTGAATTAACTCGTGAAGTAGCGCGGCGTTTTAATCATATTTATGGCCGTGAAAAAGACTTTGAACAAAAAGCAGAAACAGCGATTAAGAAGATGGGCAAAAAGAATGCAAAACTGTATTCTAATTTACGTAAAGCCTATACCGAACAAGGTGATGCCGAAGCCTTAGAAACAGCAAGAGCCTTGTTAAAAAGCCAGCAAAATTTGGCATTGGGTGATACCGAACGTTTATTTGGCTACCTTGAAGGTGGCGGTAAAGTCATATTGCCAGAACCGCAAGCCCTATTGACTCCAGCAGCAAAAATGCCTGGATTAGATGGACAAAAAATGTCTAAATCTTATGGTAATACCATCACGCTACGTGAGCCAGAAGATTCCTTGGCTGAGAAAATTAAAAGAATGCCGACCGATCCTAGTCGTGTTCGCCGTACGGATCCTGGCGATCCGGATAAATGTCCAGTTTGGCAGTTGCACGAAATATATGCTGATGATGATCAAAAGGCTTGGGTTCAACAAGGTTGTCGTACTGCAGGAATTGGTTGTTTGGATTGCAAAGGTCCATTGATTGATACTATTTCTGCAGAGCTAAAGCCAATTCGTGAACGTGCTGAAGAATTGAGTCAACACCCGGAAGATGTTCGCCGCATTATTGAAGACGGTAATGAATCAGCACGAGAAGTTGCTCGTGACACCTTAGATGAAGTACGATCAGCAATGGGATTAAGTTACAAATAATCGTTTAGAATAATTTCGCCTTGCCACGATAAAAAATCTAAACACTCAAAATGATTATTGATACAGAGACGTAGAAATTTATTAACAGATTAATGCATGTCGGGAGACATTAGAAATGAGTGAGCGAATTCAAAAAGTACTAGCACGAGCGGGATATGGTTCTCGTCGTCAGCTTGAAAGTTTAATTAAAGAAGGAAAAGTCACTGTAAATGGTGATGTTGCTAAGTTAGGTGATCAAATTGAGCCAGGTGATACAGTACGTCTTGATAGCAAGCCACTATCCCCTAAACGCCTATGGCAACAGCCAAAACAGGTCTTGCTTTACAATAAACCGGTAGGTGAGGTCTGCACACGTCACGATCCTGAAGGTCGCCGTACAATTTTCCAGTCATTGCCGACGCCAGAACAAGGCCGTTGGGTCAGTGTTGGACGATTAGATATTAATACCAGCGGTTTGATCATTTTAACAACCGATGGTGAATTAGCGAATAAATTAATGCATCCATCAAATGAAATGGATCGCGAATATGCGGTGCGAGTATTAGGTGAAGTGACACCAGAAATGATGCAGAATCTGCGAGATGGTGTGGAACTGGACGATGGTAAAGCACAATTTTCAGATATCCAAGATGGTGGCGGAGAAGGTGCTAACCATTGGTATCATGTTGTGATTCAAGAAGGCCGAAACCGAGAGATTCGCCGGCTTTGGGAAAGTCAGGGCGTGCAGGTGAGTCGTTTGATGCGAGTACGTTATGGAACAGTCATCATTCCAAATCAACTCAGAATGGGTAGATGGATGATGTTAGAAGGTGAAGACTTAGCAACACTCTATGATTCGGTAGAACTATCTGCACCAGTGGCACCGAAAATAGGTCGTGCCCAACGAGAGAAAAAACTACGACCTTTGAAAGATATCAGCAATAAATCACGTCAAAAAACAAGCAGTAATGTTAATAAATCAAAGCGATCACCAAGAATTCGCGGACGATAATTTAACAAAATTCCAATACTAACTAAGTTAGTGTTTAATGATCTTGACTGATAGCAGGCTCAGCACAAATAGTTTGATTTCGGCCCGATTTTTTGGCTTGATAGAGTGCTTGATCCGCTCTATCAAATAATGCCGCACTATTCTCACCTTGCGTTAATTGTGCCACGCCAAAACTTGCGGTAAATCCAAAAGTACGTTTGCCATCATTGCAAGTGAGCTGTGAAATAGCAACCCGAATACGTTCTGCTACTAAATGTGCAGCCTCAGTATCGGTATTGCTTAGGATCAGTGTGAATTCTTCACCACCAAAACGGAAAGCGATATCACTGCGGCGCATAGTGTCAGTAATGGCATTAGCGACGGCTTGTAAAGCGAGATCACCACTACTATGGCCATAGGTATCATTTACCGATTTGAAGTAATCAATATCAAGTACCAGTAATGACATAGGAATATGTTGGCGATGGGCTAAATCGATTTCACGTATTAGGCTGACATCAAATGCACCACGATTATTTAAGCCCGTTAATTTATCTTGTAAGGCAGCAGATTGAGCTTGGCGAAATAACAAGCAATTACGGAGAGGGTAAATAAGTTTGCATAACAAATCTTCAATACCCTGCGTATCCTCATTCTTAAATTTATTGCGGCGAGTGAACGTTATTTCTCCCAACCAAATACTATTCATTTCTAAACGATAATTGCAAGAATGATGGCTACGGCTACCGGTGCTAATATCACAAAGAACATCCTGATGTTGATAATGTAGGCTGTCATACGAGATCACTTTACTAATTTCAGTATGGAACAAATTAATGACTTCTTCCAATTCTAAACTGGTTTGTAGAATTGCGGGTAAGTTGGCTGTAACCGCTTCAATACTGCTATGATCATATTGTACCGAATCTAAGCTGTGCTTCTCCACCAGTGACAATTTTGCCATTTCTGGTTGTAGTCGTTTAGCCATATTGTATTCTTCCTAATATTTAGATACTAAATACTAGCTAGAATTATGCCAAAATAATATTTTATAACAATATCAGTCGCTTACATATCTGTGGCGGTAGTTTGACAGCAATTTATTGTGCTTGGAGCAGTTCACCGTTGCTACTGAGGCTGTCTGAACCCATTAAATAGAGATAGCTGCTAACGACATCATCAGGGCTTGCTAAGTTTGTGGGATCGATGGCAGGAAAAGCATGTGTACGTAAAGTGGTTTTTACTGATCCAGGATCGATGCAATTGACCCGAACATGGCCTTCAGATTCTAATTCGTCGGCTAATTGTTTGCTGAAGGTTTCAATGCCTGCTTTGCTAAGGCCGTAACCCGACCAATAAGCTTTATCTTTATGGCTATCAGTTGTGAAGATGATAGAGCCATGTTCACAGTGCTTGATCAGTGGTAAACAAGCACGTGTTAATAAATAAGGCGCGGTGAGATTGATGTGAAGTGTTTCCAACCAAGTTTTAGGATCTTGGTGTTCTACAGGAGCTAACTGCCCTAAACTTGCAGCACAATGAACTAAACCATCTAAACGTCCAAAATTGGCATCAATACTACTGGCTAATGTGCTGTAGTCATCAACATTAGCACCTTTTAAATCGAGGGGATAGATCGCAGGTGTTGCGTCACCAGAGGCAATAATATCATCATAGACTTGTGTGAGAGCAGAGACATTTTTATCCAGTAAAACAACGGATGCACCGTGATGGGCATAAGCTTTCGCTACCGCTGCACCAATACCGTTTCCAGCTCCCGTAATAAGTATAACGTATTGATTGAGCAGTTCTGGTGCAGCAATATATTCCATAAATAAATCAGTTTGATAGTGCTATAAATTGATTATATTGAGCTTTACCATTAATAAATTGCACGCTGAGAGTGCCTTTTTCATCGCTCCATTCAACGTGAGTTGATACTAAGTCATCAATAGTGTTTGACTGCGTTAAGCTTGGTTCGCCTAGAATTTCAATAATATCTTGCTCGGACATGCCAACTTCAATTTCAATCTCACTGGTCTTGGTACCACAAGCACTAATAACTGCAGCAAGAAAGAGTGCCGTGAAAAATAACTTTATTTGGCTAGACATAATCTAATCTTCCTTTAATGGCTTGTTATTTGAACGGGGCACAGTATAGCAGTTAGGATGGATGATAATAATTAACTATTTTGTATTGATAATAGTTGGATAGCCGCATTTTCACCATTGCGAATAGCGCCTTCTAATGTGGCAGGGTAAGAATTTGCAACAAAATCACCTGCTAACCATAATCCTTCAATACTTGTTTGACAATTTGGTCGTTGCTTTTCTATCGCAACAGTACAAGCAAAAGTCGCTCGTTTTTCTCGGATAACGAAGCTATCTTTAACCGTAGAGGCTAATTCAGGTAGCATTTGATGTACTTCAGCACAAACTTGCTGAACAAGCTCATTTTTTGAAATATGTTCATGTCCACCTGGCGCACTGATGACCACCGCCATTAATCCTGGAGATTGTTCACTACGGTCAAATATCCATTGACTAGTGGTTCCTGTCATCCCTAACATAGGGCTAGGCAAGCGAGTGTGTGTTGAATATTGTAAATAAATAGTACAGATTGGATATTCATCAGTTTTGTGAAGGCTGAGATGAGGGCTTAGAAGATGGATGCTTTGAGAAGGGGAAACGGCAACAATAATAGAATCCGCTTCAATTAGATCGCCTGTGTGAGTCGTCATGCCGATCACTTTCCCTTGCTGAATAACAAGTTCTTGTCCTCTTGTTTGAAGACTTATTTGACCGCCATGTTGCTTGATATAGTCAGCAGCGACAGCGGGGAATAAATCACCAAGCGCTTGTTGTGGAATTAGCAAGTCTGCCGCTGATTTATCTTGACCGAGACTATCTTGCAACACTTTAGCAAGGATGTGAGCAGAAGCATGATCGATAGGGGTATTTAATGTTGCTAAACATAACGGCTCCCATAATTGCTTGATGAGACGATCAGATTGTTTTGTTTGAAGCAACCAGTCAGTGACTGTTATATCTTGTTCAGAGAGTAATTTGGGAATAGTCGACTGCAATCGTGCTACTTGTAATAATCCTGTGAGACCTGCACTTTTAATAAGATTCCATGCCAACGATAATGGCCATGGTAACCTGCCTTTAGCAGACAAATACAGCGGGGCATAATGGGTATCATGGATAGTAATATCAATAGGCTGACGGTGAAAAACATCACTTGGATTAATGCCGATAAAATGCATCATATTCAGCATATGGTCATAGGCGCCGATCATTAAGTGCTGGCCATTATCGATAGTTTGGTTTTGCCATCCAACATTTCGAGCTCGGCCGCCTAATTGCTTGGCCGACTCAATTAAATGTACTTTTTGCCCTTGTTGAATAAGTGTAATAGCAGCGGCTAATCCGCTCCAACCACCACCTATAATTAGGGTAGCTGAGCTCATCTAAATCGTCTTTCTCGACGTGCAGTCCGCCAAGCAATCCATAATTTCTGGAGTGGCGTTAATGACACACGATGCTGCATTACCTGAAAGCCATCTTTTTCTATTTCATTTAAGGTTGCTTGATAGATCGCCGCCATAATCAAACCAGTACGTTGGGTATAACGATCACAATCCGGTAATGACTGAAAAGCCTGTTGATAATATTGTTGTGCCCGATCAGCTTGAAATTTAAGTAATTCAATTAATTCAGGGCTAGATTTAAGAGTCAATAGATCATTAGCCTTAACATTAAATTGTTGTAGTTCATTTTGTGGCAAATAAATGCGTCCGCGGTCGGCATCTTCACGAACATCACGAATAATATTGGTTAACTGTAATGCCATACCAAGATTTTCAGCATATTTCAGTGTTTGTCGATCTTGGTAACCAAAGATTTCAGCAGAGAGCAGGCCAACAACACTGGCTGCTCGGTGGCAATATAGCGCGAGATGTTTAAATTCCTCATATGAAAATTGATCGAGATCCATCGCCATACCATCAATAATTTCCATGAAATATTCTTCATGTAAATCGAAATTCTGTAGAGCCGTGTATAGGGCTTTGCCAACAGGGTGTGTGGCTTGACCTTTAAAAGTTTGTTGAACTTCTTGTCGCCACCATTCTAGTTTACTGCGAGCGATATCGACATCACTTATTTCATCAACGGTATCATCCACTTCACGGCAAAAGGCATAAAGCGCAATGATTGCTTGTCGTTGTTTTTCAGGTAAAAAGCGAAAGCTGTAATAAAAGCTAGAGCCACTTTTGGCGGCCTTATCTTTACAATATTCATCGGGTGTCATCGTTGTAATCTCTTGACGATTATTCCATTTTGCAAATGAGATTCGATGATTTCATCAATATCTGTTTCATTTTGATATTGATACCAAATACCCTCGGGATAGATCACTAATATAGGCCCTAAAGCACAGCGATTTAGACAACCAGCATTATTCACACGTACTTTTTTTAACGTGAGCTGTTTGACACGTTGTTTAGCGTATTCACGTAATGATTTAGCGCCATGTTGCTGGCAATATTCTCGTCCATCATCACGCTCATTAGTGCAGAAAAATAAGTGGTGGCGATAGATGTCAGTCATGTTTTTATTGTCGCAGAATATGGATATTAGTAAGTACGATTGATCGAAAACTCTGCCAAACCAATCAAAGCCTGCTTGTACTCAGAATCAGCAATAATAGATAAAGCTTTTTTTGCCTGATTGACTTCATTTTGTGCTGCTTGAGAAGTGTAGTTAATGGCCCCCGTTTGTTCAATAATGGCGATGATATCCTCAATTTTATTGCGCTGACCTTGTTCAATCGCCTCACGAATAATTTGAGCTTGTTGTGCATCACCATGACGCATGGCATAAATGAGTGGCAATGTTGCTTTGCCCTCAGCAAGATCATCGCCAATATTTTTACCGATAGTTTCACTTGATGCACTGTAATCCAATAGATCGTCAACTAATTGGAAGGCGCTACCAAGATGCATGGCATAGTTGGCCATTGCTTGTTCTATTTCTGAGTTACTTTGGCTAATAACGGCGCCAAGCAAGCCTGCAGCTTCAAATAACTTGGCTGTTTTATGGTGAATAACTTCCAGATAGTTTTCTTCGGAAGTATCTGCATCATGACAATTGAGTAATTGTAGAACCTCACCTTCCGCAATAATATTGGTGGTATGAGATAGGATCTGCATTAAACGCATTGAATCCATTTCGACCATCATTTCAAATGAGCGGGTATAAAGAAAATCACCGACTAAAACACTCGCTTCATTTCCCCATAGCGAATTAGCTGTTTCTTGGCCGCGGCGCAATTTAGAACCATCTACCACATCATCATGTAATAAGGTTGCGGTATGGATAAACTCAATAATAGTTGCAAGATTAATATGTTGGTCATCTTGGTAGCCGCAGGCACGAGCGCATAAAATTGCTAACGCAGGCCGCAGACGTTTACCGCCACTATTAATGATGTAGTGACCTAATTGGTTAATTAAGACGACTTCCGACTGTAGCCGTGACTGAATCATCGAGTCAACGGCAGCCATATCTTCTTCGATTAATGAGTAAATGGATTGAATATCCAAAGGGCTTAAATCCACCTATAATATGTGCCTGAGAAAAACGTACTTTCTCACGAGACGGGATCAATCGCAAATATTTGCAAAGGTATTTGATCTCTTTGTGGAAAGGGGCTAAAATTGCCGGTTCTTTGTTGGGGTACCCCAATAATCACAATTATTTTTGGAGACAGGCGATGTACGCTATTATCGCGACTGGTGGCAAGCAATACCGAGTTAAAGAGGGCGAAAAGCTCCGTGTAGAAAAATTATCAGCAGAAGCTGGTGATAAGATCGAACTAGATAAAGTATTACTAGTTGGTGAAGGTGAAGACGTTAAAATTGGCGCACCTTACTTAAAAGGCGCAAAGGTAACAGCAACGGTTGCTGCTAATGGCCGCGGTGATAAAGTGAAAATCGTCAAGTTCCGTCGTCGTAAACATTACCGTAAGCAGATGGGTCACCGTCAGTCTTACACTGAAATTGAAATCACAAGCATCAAAGCTTAAAAGATTATAGTTAGAGGAATTAGAGATGGCTCATAAGAAAGCGGGTGGTAGTACTAGAAACGGACGTGATTCGGAATCGAAACGCCTTGGTGTAAAACGTTATGGTGGTGAATCTGTACTAGGCGGTAATATCCTTATTCGTCAACGTGGCACACGCGTTCATGCTGGTATTAACGTAGGTGTTGGTAAAGACCACACATTATTTGCAAAAGCAGATGGCAAGGTTCTATTCGAAACAAAAGGCCCTAAAAATCGTACTTTTGTGAGTGTCGTTACTGGCTAAAATTATAGTGTTAGCCCTTGACGTAGGGCAAACAGCTAAAAAGCCCTGCTGATGCGGGGCTTTTTTGTTTCTGGCCATTAATTTATGATGACTGTTCAGATAACTGGTTAAAGATAATGAAATTTGTAGATGAAGCGAGAATAACAGTGAGTGCAGGCGGCGGTGGAAATGGCTGTCTGGGTTTTCGCCGTGAAAAATATATTCCCTTTGGCGGCCCTGATGGCGGCGATGGCGGCGATGGTGGCGATCTTTATCTGATAGCAGATAAACAAGTAAATACACTGATTGATTTTCGCTATAAACGACACTATAAAGCTGAGCGTGGCGAGAATGGTGCAGGTAAATTATGCAGTGGTGCACGAGGCGATGATCTTGTTGTTAAAGTGCCTATTGGTACCGAAGCATGGGATGATGGTACTGATGAGTTGATAGGTGATTTGACCGAGCATGGCGAAAAGTTACTAGTAGCAAAAGGTGGCTGGCATGGTTTAGGCAATGCTCGTTATAAATCAAGTACCAATCGTGCACCACGGCAAACCTCAAATGGCACTCCTGGTGAAGAACGACGTTTACGTCTAGAAATGAAATTATTGGCTGATATTGGTTTGTTAGGCTTACCGAATGCGGGTAAATCAACCTTTATTCGCCAGGTGTCAGCAGCACAACCTAAAGTGGCTGATTATCCCTTTACCACTTTATATCCAAATTTGGGTGTCGTGACCATGAAAGATGTGCGCAGTTTTGTGATTGCCGATGTGCCAGGTTTGGTCGAGGGTGCGGCCGATGGCGCAGGCTTAGGAATACAATTTCTTCGTCATTTAACGCGTACCAAATTATTATTACATATGGTGGATATGGCGCCTGCAGATGTAAACCAAGATCCAGTGGAAAGCGTAGAAACAATAAATCGTGAACTAGAAAACTATAGTGATGCCTTAGGTAGCCAAGATCAGTGGTTGGTCTTGAATAAAATGGATTTGGTACCAGAAGATATTCGGGAAGAATTGTGTCAAGAAGTCCTCGACCGTTTGAACTGGCAGGGAAAAGTGTTTAGAGTCAGTGGGCAATCCGGCGAAGGCTGTGACGTATTATGTGCAGACATTATGGATTATCTTGATGATCTAAAAGAAGCAGAACAAGCGAAATTAGAACAGGAAAAAGCAGAGGAATAAAGTGTGAATAACCCACACCAACAACTTGTTAATACCAAACGTTGGGTCATTAAAATAGGCAGTGCCTTATTGACGCGTGTGGGTGAAGGTTTAGATTTGGATCGAATTCGTTGGCTAACTGGCGAGATTGCATATTTACGTTCACAAGGTAAAGAAATCGTCTTAGTTACCTCCGGTTCTGTCGCGGCGGGGATGCAGCAATTGGGCTGGCAAGAACGGCCACATGCGCTCCATCAATTACAAGCAGCAGCCAGTGTTGGCCAAATGGGTCTAATCCAAGCTTATGCTTCAGAGTGTAAGCAGCATGATATTCATACCGCACAAATTTTACTGACACATTCAGATTTATCTGATAGAGGTCGCTATCTCAATGCCCGTAGCGCACTACATAGCTTATTAGAATTAAATGTATTACCAGTGGTAAATGAAAATGACACCATTGCTACCGAAGAAATTCGTTTTGGTGATAATGATACTTTGGCCGCTATGACTGCTAATTTAGTTGAAGCAGATGTATTAGTTATTTTGACTGATCAGGATGGTCTTTTTGATTCTGATCCAAGGCTTAATCCTGATGCCAAGATGATTGCAGCATCGGCGGCGAGCAATACAGCATTAGATGCGATGGCTGGCGAAGGCGTTGGTGAGTTAGGTCGTGGTGGTATGGCAACGAAGTTGTTAGCTGCTCGTCGTGCCGCACGCTCTGGTGCTGCAACGGTTATCGTGTCAGGAAAAGATCCTGATAACTTACGTCATTTAGTAACAGGAAATGCGGTTGGTACATTATTGTGGCCTGATAATGAACCAATGACGGCACGCCAACAATGGTTATTGGGGCATAATCCTAAGGGAAAAATCACCCTTGATGATGGTGCGGTACATGTTATCCGTCAGCAAGGTCGAAGTATTTTGCCTGTTGGGGTCACTCAAGTTGAAGGCGACTTTACGCGTGGTGAATTGGTTGTGTGTACGGATATGGCGGGTAATGAAATAGCACGAGGCTTGGTTAATTATAATGCCGATGAAACACGCCAGATTATGGGAAGTGCAAGTAGCGAGATTGAATCACGATTAGGTTATTTGGATGAGCCAGAATTAATTCATCGAGATAATTTAGTTGTTTTATAAATAAAATCCTGTTCGTCCCCAGTCTTAATATATCGGTGAATAACATCCCCATTTGTCCGGAATCTTAATATATTCAGGAATAAAATCCCGTTCGTTCCGGGTCTTAATGTATTCATGAATAAAATCCCGTTCGTTCCGGGTCTTAATGTTATTCAGGAATAAAATCCCGTTCGTTCCGGGTCTTAATGTATTCAGGAATAAAATCCCCGTTCGTCCTGAGCCTGTCGAAGGACAATGATTTTTCATTCATGGTTCGATATACCCACCAAAAACGAAAGTGTGGGATGTGATTTGCTGTTATTTAGGCATAAAAAAACCGGCATAAGCCGGTTTTTTGTTTAAGCAAATTTACTTGCTTAAATTTATAGTGCGCGAACAGCGTTGTTCAAGCGACTTTTGCTACGAGCAGCGGCATTTTTATGAATAATACCTTTGCGAGCCATTTTATCTAAATGAGGCACAGCAGCTTGGAATGCAGAAGTTGCTTGCTCTTTATCACCATTATCGATTGCTGCTTGTAATTTTTTAATGCTTGTACGCATTGCAGAACGTTGACCGGCGTTAAGTTGGCGGTTATCTTCCGCTTGACGTGCGCGTTTTTTTGCTTGTGCTGAGTTTGCCAAAGTGTTTCTCCTAAAAACCAGCTATATATGTAAAGAACCGAGCATTATCCTGATTTTCGCTTTATTTGTAAAGCAATATCTTATTAATATACTGTTTGGATTTTGCAAGTTCGATATTTACTAAATTGAAGCCTTTGGCTGAAAAGGCAGTTCACGCCAAGATCTCAAATGGTATGATGTTGAGAATTTTATTTTGGATGCAAGTATGAGAATTATCACCGCCAATGTCAATGGGATCAGAGCCGCTGGCCGCAAAGGTTTTTTTGAATGGATTGCAGGCCAACAGGCCAATGTCGTGTGTATTCAGGAAACTAAAGCACAAATCGATCAATTGAGTGATGCACTTTATCACCCAGAAGGCTATCACTGCTATTACCATGATGCACAAAAGAAAGGTTATAGCGGCGTAGCATTATATTGCCGTCAACAACCGGATGAGATTATTGTCGGCATGGGCAATGATGAATTTGATTCAGAAGGCCGTTATATTGAGGCAAAGTTTGGTGATTTAAGTGTGATTTCTTTATATATGCCGTCAGGTTCGGCAAAGGAAGAACGCCAACAACTTAAATACCGTTGTATGGATCATATGATGGCAAAGCTAGAACAAATGAAAACCTCGGGTCGTGATTATATTGTCACCGGCGATTGGAATATTGCCCATAAAAATGAAGATATCCGTAACTGGAAAGGTAATCAGAAAAATTCAGGTTTTTTACCAGCAGAACGAGCATGGCTAGATACTCTATTTGATGATGTTGGTTTTGTTGATGCCTTTCGTGAATTGGATCAGGAAGAACATCAATATACCTGGTGGTCAAATCGAGGTCAGGCACGGGCTAATAATGTCGGCTGGCGGATTGATTATCATGTATTGTCTCCGAGCCTTAAAGGCAAGGTATTGTCGACTGAAATATATCGAGATGAAAGTTTTTCAGATCATGCGCCATTGATCATTGAATATGATTATGTGATGCCCTCAGCATGAGCGAAATAATGCAGCCTACTCAAAGTTGGCGCCAAACAATAAGAGCATTCAAACATCCACGGGTAGTGACAATGCTATTTTTTGGTATTTCCGCAGGTTTACCCTTATTGCTTATTTTTTCTTCTCTGAGTTTGTGGCTGCGTGAAGCAGGGATTGAACGATCTGCAGTTACGTATTTTAGCTGGGCGGCATTAGGCTATTCATTTAAGTTTGTATGGGCGCCATTAGTCGATAAGTTGCCACTTCCAGTGCTGACGCGATGGCTGGGTCGAAGACGATCTTGGATATTGTTATCTCAGCTAATGATTGTACTAGCAATAGTGCTAATGGCGATGATTGACCCGGCAACAAATGCACTAACAATGATGGCAGTTGCTGCGGTTTTATTGGGCTTTTCATCAGCAACTCAAGATATTGTTATTGATGCTTATCGTATTGAATCAGCCGATAGCGAGTTACAAGCATTAATGTCATCGACTTATATTGCCGGTTACCGGATCGGTATGATGTTGGCTGGTGCTGGCGGATTATTTCTGGCCAGTTATTTTGGTTCTACTATTGATAGTTATAGCTATAGTGCGTGGCAGACAACGTATTTTGCCATGGCGAGTTTGATGTTAATTGGCATAATAACAACATTAATCGTTTCAGAGCCAGAAAATCCAAATACAGATAATACCCTGCACGATA
>JBJPGB010000031.1:0-35280 GCA_048595405.1 Methylophagaceae bacterium | reverse complement strand
TGGCGCGCCTGACAGGAATCGAACCTGTGACCTCCAGTTTCGGAAACTGGCACTCTATCCAACTGAGCTACAGGCGCGTGATGTTTAAATACTTGATATTTCTACGAAAGCAGGCTGATTATTATACTAGCCATTTTCCTTAAAGACCATGTTTTTCACAGGTGATTGTGAAAGAATTATGAAAGGTTAGATGTGTATTTAAATGATGGGGAGGGGCTAATTTAATAGCATTAATGTGCAATATATCCCTTTATACATAGCAGTGTAGGATTTTAGTTTTAAGGGAAAAGTTTATTAGGGTTTATGTATTTTACCTTATACCCCTATTAAAGGGGGGGACCAAAGTACAATAGATATGGTTTAATCAAAGTGTTATTTTAAAGTCAGATTGGATGTTTTATCAGTCTATTTAAATTAATTTAAATAATAACAAAAGCCAAACTTGGTGTGAACTAAGGACGGAAAGCTACAGATCTTAGAGCCATGACTCTAAAGATGGCTGGGTTATCAACACTAAGGAGATTAACATGAAGTCTTTATTTATGGCTCTACTTTTATTAATAACGGCAAACGCATATTCAGCATCCATCGTGATAGATGGATCTGATCAGATGATAGGAATTAATAATGTCGAGATAGATGGTTTTGGTACATACAATATTACGTTCAATGATACGTGGCGTGAAGGTGATTACCAATCTCTATTATTCATCGAAGCAGCTGGAGCCGCCTTTTTGCGGGACTGGACAGGTACGGGTATTTTCCAAGGTAATGATTACGATCTTGGCAGTAAAACTACTAGAGGATGCGAGTTGAATTTCGATTGTCTATTTTTCACTGTGAATATGACAGTGCCCGGCACTAGTGTCCTGCAAGGTGGAGCATTCGATAATCTTTACGGTGGTAATGATAGCCGGGACGGTCTGATCTCATTATTTGGCTTTGCAGAGGGTGACACGAATGTAGCGTTTTTGAGCTATGAGCAAGTTGGAGGTGAAATACCGCCAGCCGTTCCCGTACCAGCAGCACTATTTATGTTTGCACCAGCTTTATTAGGTTTTATGGGCTTACGTCGTAGAGTTAAAAATACAGCTGTTTAATTACGTTAAGAACTAAAAAAAATAAGCCGTAATGATGAATTTCATTACGGCTTTTGTGTGTGTCATCAATTATTATTGGAGGTGACAGATACTAAAAAGCCAAGGCATAAAATTATGCCTTGGCGTTAATTTAACCAGATAACGATATTTATCTTAGTGTTTAACTAGCTCTTAGGGCTTATCTTGTCTAACTTCCAGATTTCATTGTTATATTCTTCCATAGTGCGATCAGTGGAGAATTTACCACTGTATGCTGTATTGAGAATACTCATCGTCATCCAGCGTTTTTGATCTTGATATGCTAAACCTGCTTGATGCTGAGCATCAATATAGCTGCGGAAATCAGCAATGGTCATCCATGGGTCATCATTGCTGGTAAAGGCATTAATAATGTTGTTAAAACGGTTTGGTTCAAACTGGTTAAAGTGCCCACCCTCTAACAAGGAAACTACTCGTTTCAAGTCTTTATCTTTGTTGATAATAGCGCTTGGGTTATAGCTGACACGTTGTTGTTCAACTTCATCTTCCGTTAGGCCAAATAAGAAGAAGTTGTCTTCACCTGCTTCTTCGCGGATTTCGATATTGGCGCCATCTAATGTACCAATCGTCACAGCACCATTCATCATAAACTTCATGTTGCCAGTTCCTGATGCTTCTTTACCGGCGGTTGATATTTGTTCTGATAAGTCGGCAGCAGGTGCGATAACTTCCATTGCTGATACTTGGTAGTTTGGTAAAAATACTACTTTAAGCCAGTCATCGATATCAGGATCATTATTAATGACATCACCGACATTATTAATCAGTTTAATGATGTCTTTCGCCATCACATAACCAGGTGCAGCTTTACCGCCAAATAATACACAGCGTTTAACTAGGCCATCGGTATCACCGCGTTTAATGCGGTCGTAAAGATGGATAACATGCAATATATTTAATAATTGGCGTTTGTATTCGTGCAGACGTTTCACTTGAATATCAAATAGCGCATCAGTATTAAATTCAACATCACAGCTTTTCTGAACCAAATCAGCAAGACGTTTTTTGTTAGCCAGTTTGGCTTGATGCCATTGTTTTTGGAATTTTGGTTTGTCTGCTTTAGGCGCCAACTTCTTCAGTTGACTTAGGTCGGTGATCCATTTGTCACCAATGGTATCGGTGAGCAATTCAGTTAATTCAGGATTACACCATGCCATCCAACGACGTTGGGTAACACCATTGGTTTTATTATTAAATTTTGTTGGCCATAGCTCGAAGAAATCATGGAATAAGCCTTTTTGAAGCAACTCTGAGTGTAATGCTGCTACCCCATTGACAGAGAAACTACCTACTAATGCAAGGTGTGCCATGCGTATTTGTTGTTGTGGACCTTCTTCAATAATCGACATGCGAGCAATTCGATCTTTGTCGCCAGGCCAGCGGCGAGCAACTTCGCTTAAGAAGCGTGCATTAATTTCGTAAATAATTTCAAGAACACGCGGTAATAGGCGACCAAACATATGAACTGGCCAGCGCTCTAATGCTTCTGGTAATAGGGTATGGTTAGTGTAGGCCAGTGTTTTGGTCACAATGCTCCATGCTTTATCCCAACTTAAACCATGCTCATCCATTAATAGGCGCATCAATTCAGCCACAGAGACTGTTGGATGAGTATCGTTTAATTGGAAAACATTTTTATCGGCAAAATGGTCGAAATTTTCGCCATTGTTGGTCACCCAATGGTCGAGAATATCTTGTAGGCTAGCGGATGCTAGGAAATATTGTTGGCGCAGACGTAGCTCTTTACCATTTTCGCTGGCATCGTTTGGATAGAGCACCATGCTGATATTTTCAGCTTCATTTTTTGTTGCAACGGCTTCAGTGTAAGAACCTGCGTTAAAGTCTTCTAAGTTGAATTCATCCGTTGCCGCAGAGCTCCATAAACGGAGTTTGTTGACGGTACCATTTTGGTAACCTGGAATAGGCAAGTCATAAGGCACTGCTAACACATCATTGGTATTAACCCAATGTACATATGCTTTACCGCTTTTGTCTTTACGAAATTCAGTGTGGCCACCAAATTTAATACGCTGGGTAAATTCAGGACGTTCTAATTCCCATGGATTGCCATCGCGTAACCAATGGTCAGGCATTTCAACTTGATTACCGTTGTCGATACTTTGTTGGAACATGCCATATTCATAACGGATACCATAACCCGTGACCGGCAATTGTAAGGTGGCACAACTATCAATAAAACAAGCTGCTAGACGACCTAAGCCACCATTTCCTAAACCGGCATCGTGCTCAAGTTCAGTCAATTCTTCAAAGTTTAAACCCAGATCATTCATGGCCTTAGTGGCAGTTTTATCTAAACCAAGATTGAGTGCAGCATTACCCATAGCGCGGCCCATCAAGAATTCCATGGATAAGTAATAGGCTTGTTTACATTTTGTGTCTGAGTAAGCTTGCTTGGTTTTCTTCATTCGCTCGAATAAACGGTCACGAAGTGTCAGAGCCAATGAGGTATAAAGATAATGGCCAGAAGCGCAACCTTTATCTTGGGCTAGGTGATTGCCATAATAAGATTTGAAATCTTGTTTTAGGGATTTTTCATCCATGCCTAATTTAGGTGTTTTATTTAATTCTTGATTGGGAGTAACCGTGCAAGCGTAGCGAGGGCTCATTAAATGGGTCCTTAAATATTTATTATAAATTATGTTTTAGTCAGGATGAATGGCGATAAAACCATCACGATTTGGCATCGTTACCTGTGGTAGATTTTCTTTATTGAGTTCTACATCGGCCGCAATTATACCATCTTGGCTTAAAATATATGCACTCAGAGAATAAACTTCATCAGCAGTGAGTGAAAATGGTGCATTAATAGGCATTGCACGGCGAATATAATCGAATAATGTGGTGGCATAAGGCCAGTAGCTATTCACTGTTTTTTCGGGATAGTCACTGGTGAGTGAGCCCACCTCTCCAACTAAAGGATCGGCGCTGGCTCCAATTCCTTCGGGGCCATGACAAGCAGCACATTGTAAGGCAAAAATATCAGCACCTTGAGCGGCAGTGCCGCTACCTGCAGGTAAGCCCGTACCATCTGGTGAAATGCTTAAATTCCATTGGCTTTGCTGACTGAGATCGCTTGCTGGTTTACCTAATGGTTGATGATCTGTCTGTGCATAACCGGTAGAGCTAACCAATAGTAATGCGAGTAAAAGGTGAAATTTAGAATCCATAAACATGATTGATATCTCCATCTTCAGTTATTTCCCAACTCACAATAGCGTTGTAATGGAAAAAGCCATATTTACCTCTATTTTCAACTAAGGCTTCACGGGTCGGTTGTACATAACCTGTTTCATCGGTGGCTCGGCTTTGTAAAATGGCATATTCACCTTGCCAATGCCATGGTAAATTAAAGCGGGTAAAGGCTTTATCAAGCACCGGGCCTTGAAGTTCTGCATCGACCCAACTATCACCGCCATCTGCGGATATTTCAACACGGCTAATTTTGCCACGGCCAGACCATGCTAAACCGGTGATCTGATATATACCTGGATTATCAGGCAACATCATACCCAGAGAAGGTGAGGTGATTAAGGATTTAGCTTCATTAATAAAGGTAAATTGACGGGCCTTGCCATCGGGCATTAACTCGGTATATTGCGATGTTTCATCGCGGGCCATAATAGGTTCATCTGTTAAACGTAGTTGTCGTAACCATTTAACATTTAAAATCCCTTCCCATCCAGGTAATACTAGCCGCATTGGATAGCCATTTTCTGGTCGTATTCGTTCGCCATTTTGGTATAAAGCGAGCAGGGCATCATCAAGGAGTTTTTCGAGCGGAATACTAATATTTAATGCAGAGGCATCGGCACCTTCAGCAATCACCCATTTAGCAGCCGGTTTAACACAGGCTTCTTCAAGTAATAATTTGAGTGGAATCCCCGTCCATTCTGCGTTAGAAACTAGCCCATGTGCGTAACCTGCTTTGGCTTGAATGGGGTTACTACGCCAACCACTATTACTGTTGCCGCCACACTCAATAAAACAAGTGCGAGAAACCATTGGGTAGCGCATTAAGCTTTTGAGATCAAAACTCAGTGGCTTATCAACTAGACCGTCAATGAGTAATGTGTGTTGATTAGGATCAATTTGCGGTACGCCATTGTGATGGCGTTCATAATGGAGCCCATTGGGAGTGATGGTGCCTTGAAGATCATGTAATGGTGTCCAAGATACGCCATTCCCTAGTGCAGCAGGATTGGCTGAAATCCAGCGAATAACTTCTTGCTCATGCTCTGAGGGTTGGCCATAATTGCTAAATTCACCTCCAGGTACGCGCATTGATTCAGGTAAATTATCTGGGAACTCAAGTTTTTCTGGGTTGGCTAATACCGGTAGGCTTATGGCGCCTGCGGTTAATGCACCGCCAAGAGCTGCTTTTTGTAAAAACTGGCGACGGCTATGGACTGCATCATTCATATCAAATCCTTATTCAATTAATTCACTTTCTGGGTAAAACCAATTATTAAGTTGGTTGATAGCTTCATCTTTTCCTGTATTTTTAAGTGATGAGAACAATTGAACGGAAGCATTTAAATCCAGCTTTTTTAGTTCAGAGTTCACCTTGTGTAAGCTTGCTTTGGCTGCGCCACTTTTTAATTTGTCAGCCTTTGTGAGCAAAATATGGACAGATAAATTCGACTGATTAGCCCATTTAATCATTTGAATATCAAATTCTTTTAGTGGGTGGCGAATATCCATCATAAGCATCAGACCTTTTAATGCTTGTCGAGTTTCAAGGTATTTTCCTAAAGTTTGCTGCCAACGTATTTTCATTTTTTCAGGGACTTTAGCGTAACCATAACCGGGGAGATCGACTAAAGCGCGAGTGTCATCTAGTGCGAAAAAATTAATCATTTGAGTTCGGCCAGGTGTTTTGCTAACTCTGGCTAATGATTTCTGATCGGTGAGGGTATTAATTGCGCTAGATTTTCCGGCATTTGAACGGCCTGCAAAAGCAACTTCAATGCCACTGTCTGTTGGCAGCTCAGATAACTGAGTAGCACTAATCGTGTAATGAGCTTGACGGTATGGATGTGACATTAAAAACCTTTAATACTAAGTCATCATTAAATTAAAATTTGAGAATAAGCAGGGTGCAAAAATAGCTCAATAAGGGTAGCATAACTGTTGTTTAGAATATTAGAAGTCAATTTGGGAATAATGATGAAGAAATTGTTAATGATGACCGTCGCATGTGTAAGTTTGGTGTCCGTCATGCCGACTATGGCGGCAGGTGATGTCTCTGCGGGAAAAGCTAAGGCTGCTGTTTGTGCAGCATGCCATGGTGCTGATGGAAATAGCCCGTCGAATATGTTTCCAAAATTGGCTGGCCAAGGTGAAGCTTATTTGGTGAAACAAATTGCTGACTTTAAAAATGGGCTGCGTGAAAATGCTGTTATGGCACCCATGGTTGCAGCACTGACAGAGCAAGATATAGCGGATTTGTCTGCTTATTATGCAAGTAATAAAGTGACTCCAGGAGCAGTTTCTGAAGATTTGCTTAATGCGGGTAAGACACTCTATCGCGCAGGTAATAAAGAATCAGGTGTTCCTGCTTGTATGGCTTGTCATGGCCCAACAGGCGTAGGTGTGGCTGCAGCAAAATGGCCAGCATTAACGGGCCAACACAGTATCTATATTGAAGCGCAATTAAAGGCATTTTCTAGTGGGGTACGGAGCAATGATCCTAATAGCATGATGCGTGATATTGCATCAAAAATGACGGAAGAAGAAATGAAAGCCGTTGCAGCATATGCGTCTGGGTTACATTAATTATTAAATTATTGAGAAGTCGTGTGGTTTTTATACCATGCGACTTTTATCATCGACATATTTTCTGTGTTGAGTAAAATATGGTTCACCACCCATGTCGGATATTAGTGATTCTCCTATTCCTCGCCACACCGTAGGTCAGCGAATATTCCTATTTTTGGGGACAATGGATTTAGCCATTACGTTATTATTAGCGTTGGCTATCGCCTCAATCATCGGTACGGTATTACAACAAAATCAGCCTTATACCGATTATCTGATTAAATTTGGACCATTCTGGTTTGATATTTTTGAGGCGGCAGGTTTATACGATGTCTATAGTGCGCTGTGGTTTCTAGCGATCCTTACCTTATTGGTCATTTCCACATCTGTTTGTTTGATTCGAAATACACCGAGTATGTTGAAAGATGTGTGGAATTTACGTACCCATGTTCAAGAAAAGTCTTTGCAGGCGATGCATCATAAAGATCAATGGTTAGTTGATTCACCAGTTGATGAAGCGGCAAAAGAGTTACAGCTTGAATTAGCAGAACAGGGTTTTCGAGTTAAACAAACGCCTAAAGCTGATGGGATATTGGTTTCTGCTATGCGTGGTGGAATGAATCGAATGGGTTATATATCGACTCATTTAGCGATTGTTATTATCTGCTTAGGTGGCTTGATGGATAGTAATTTGCCACTCAAATTTGCTGAATGGCAAGGCACATTAAAGATAGAAACACGCGATTTGCCGATCAATGAGGTTCCTGCTGAAAGCCGCTTAGCTGTGGGGGATCAAGCATTTCGAGGTAGCATTCATATTCCTGAAGGTCGTTCATCGGATGTTGCTTTTGTGGCGATGCGAGATGGTTATTTAATTCAGAAATTACCTTTTAAATTAGAGGTTAAAGATTTTAGAATTGAGCATTATGCAACGGGTCAACCGAAATCATTTGAAACGGATTTACTGCTCTATGATAAGGAAGTAGCAGAGCCATTAGCGACTACGATATCGGTGAATCATCCGTTGTTCTATAAAGGTTATGCAATTTATCAGGCAAGTTTTAGTGATGGTGGTTCAGAATTGACGCTGGAAGCTTGGCCGTTAGATAAAAGTGTTGGTAGCAGCCCAGTTTCATTTGAAACTAAAGTTTTTGAAAATCGACAAATGAGTTGGGGGCAGCAGAGTCTAAAGCTTGAAATGTTGTCCTTTCGTCCGTTTAATATTAATCCTGATCCGACAGAAGAGGATCCCGATAGACTGAGAAATTTTGGCCCCAGTTTTGGGTTTAAATTACGTGAAGAGAGTGGCGAGGCACGGGAATATTTAAATTATATGTTGCCAGTAGAACGTGATGGCCGGGAATTTTATTTGAGTGGCGTGCGCTCTAGCCCTGCTGAGGACTTCGGCTATTTATATCTTCCTGTCGACAGTGATGGTGGCTTAGACACTTTTAACCGTTTTTTAAGGCAGCTCAGAGATAGTGAACTCATTGAGAAATTAACCGGTGAGATGGCAGTGGAAACCTTAGTGTCGATGGAGGATCAAAGTGATACTTTAAAACAAAGTCTGCATGATTCATTAGCGACGTTGGTGGCCATGTTTGTTCGGGGTGGCTTTGTGGAAGTGAACGATTTTATTGAAACAGCTTTACCAGAAGCAGAACAAGATACTTTGGGTCCCGCTTATTTAAGCATGTTAAGAGAAATGTTGGCACGGGTCTATTTCAGCGGGTTTGATGATGACGAATTAGTGGATGATTCACAATTATTGTTTTTGCAAGATGCTGTTGATGTTGTGGGTAGCCTTTCACGTTATGGCGCGCCGGTATTTTTCTTATTGACGGATTATGTACATGTTGAAGCGAGTGGTTTGCAGGTGGCTCGATCGCCCGGTAAACCTATTGTCTATTTTGGCTGTGCATTATTGATTACAGGTGTCTTTTTATTGTTCTATCTACCACAGCGCCGTTTTTGGATGATAGTTAAAAATAAAGAATCGAATTCAATGATACTGTTAGCAGGAATGAGTAATCGAAATCCGAGAGAATTTGATGGCTATTTTGAACGAATGGCTCAAAAATTAAGACAGCTCAATGGGAACTCTAAGGCCTAATTAGGGTTCATATGTTCAGCATAAAAATGAAGAGTATTGGATGACACAGATAGCAGGAACGATGATTGATGATGACAGTTGTTCATTAACACGATGGATTTGGTATGGCTTAATGGCCGTGGCCGGAATTGTGTTGTTGTCATTGTATTCTCATGTTTTAGATGGTTATGAAGTTGCTATTGTTGTATTAACGGCAGTCACCTTGTCTTTATTGGGGCAAAATTGGCCTGGTTTCCGTCAGCATGTCGCTGTTGTGGCGGTCTTTAGTTTTATTGCTTTATATCTTTATGGCAATGATTTGGCGCTGGCAGAGAATGATTTCTTATTAAATTATATTCTGGCTAGCCAGTCTGCCTTTATGTGGATGAGTGCTTTATTTGTCTTAGCCACCCTGACCTATTTTTTAGGCTTGTTACTACGATCTGAATTTACCGAGAAAGTCGCGTCGGCATTAACATGGTCAGCTACGACTATGGGTATGGTCGGATTGATGGTGCGCTGGCGTGAATCCTATTTAATCAGCCCAGATGTAGGCCATATTCCTGTCAGTAATTTATATGAAGTATTTATTCTATTTGCAGTGATTACGGCCTTATTGTATTTATTTTATGAACGCCGTTATCAAATACGTAGTTTGGGTGGTTTTGTATTATTAGTGATCAGTGCAGCGGTGGCATTTCAGCTTTGGTATACCTTTGAAAAAAGCGCACATGAGATTCAGCCTTTGGTGCCGGCCTTACAAAGTTATTGGATGAAGATCCATGTGCCGGCTAATTTCGTAGGTTATGGTGCTTTCTCAATAGCGGCGATGATTGGCATGGCCTATTTATTAATGTCTTGGCGGCAGAGTGTTGCTCCTGAGGGCTTTATCGCATCTCGATTACCACCACTCACCGTAATGGATGATTTGATGTATAAATCTATTGCCTTGGGCTTTGCTTTTTTCACGGTCGCTACAATATTGGGTGCATTATGGGCAGCGGAAGCATGGGGCGGCTATTGGTCATGGGATCCCAAAGAAACATGGGCGTTGATCGTGTGGCTTAATTATGCGGCATGGTTACATATGCGGATGACCAAGGGATGGCATGGTAGACCAATGGCATGGTGGGCAGTAATAGGCTTATTCGTGACGCTGTTTGCTTTCTTAGGAGTCAATATGTTTTTATCAGGATTGCATTCGTATGGCACTCTGTAACCGTAATAATTTAATGTGGATTTAAAGGAACAATAGGATGAACAAAATATTTAAAACAGCACTAATAGTCAGTGTTTCATTATGGTCGATGGTTGCCATAGCGATGCCATTGGCATTTATTGAGGGTGTACATTATCAAGCGACTTCAAAAGTTCAGCCAACGAGCGATGAAGATATAATCGAAGTAGTTGAGTTATTTTCATACAGTTGTCCACACTGTTTTCGACTTGATCCACAAATAACTGAATGGAAAAAAACATTACCGGACAATGTGAAATTTGTTCATGTTCCAGCGATTTTCCGTGACAGTTGGTTGCAGTTGGCAAAAGTATTTTATGCGGCTGAAGCAACAGGTGATTTGGAAAAACTGCATCCACTTATTTTCAATGCGATTCATGTGGATAAAAAACGTTTAACAACGGAAACAGAGTTATTAGACTTTGTGGCTGAGCAAGGTATTGATCGTGATGCATTTGAAAAAACAATGAATTCATTTTCGGTAAAAAGTAAGGTTCAAAAGGCATTAGTAATGAGCCGGACATCCGGCATTACAGGTGTACCATCAATGATTGTTAATGGTAAATATCGTACGGATGCAACTGCGGCGGGAAGTGCAGAGGCTATATTTGATGTTGTTGATTATTTAATTCAGCAAGAAAAATAGTCATTTAAACGGCCGGGCTAATATTGACGGGTCTAACTGTTAATCTCCAGTCAAGCAGCGGTTACGACCGCTGCTTTTGGCACGATATAAAGCTTCGTCGGCACGTTTAAATACATCATCAATGGTATCGGTAGGACGAAAAGTAGCTAAGCCCGCAGAGGCTGTAATAGCAACTGGTTTGTTGTCATAATGAAACTTTGAGGTAGCTACTTTTTCACGAATTTTATTCGCCAAACTCAGCGCATCTTCTAATCGTGTTTCAGGGAATATCCCCATAAATTCTTCGCCACCGTAACGTGCAATAAAGTCTGCGCCACGAGTTTCTTTTTGGAATATCTGAGCAATAGTTTGCAATACTTTATCGCCGGCGGCATGGCCATAAGTATCGTTCACACGTTTGAAAAAATCGATATCCCAGAGCACAATACTGAGAGGGTTTTGGTAGCGTTGCCAGCGGGTATATTCCTTTTCGAGTATTTCATCCAATGCTTGACGATTCCAGATACCCGTTAGCGCATCTTTGAGAGCTAAATCACGCGATCGTTCTGCGGATTGGCGTAGTATCTCACTTTCTTGTTCCATTGATTGTAAGCGCTGGTTTAATTCAGCAATTTGTTGCTGTGATTTTTCAAAACGTTGATGATCAGATTGACGATAATTCTCAAAATGTTGGTTGAGAAAATCTAAACGTTCATTAACGGAGGACTTGAGTTGTTCGAGATCTTGGGCTTGTTCAATATGACCACGAAGTTCCTGAACGCCATCTTCAACAGCCTGACCAATCGTAGTACGTTGTTCAAATGCTTTAGCATCATCTTCGCCGGTTTCTCTAATATATTGATCTAATTCTTTTAACCGTGCTGTCAGTGTGAGCAAGAAGTTTTCATATTCCTGTTTTTCGGTGATGGCCTGAGAGCCAAGAGCGCTCACAATATCGGCAATATCATTAATCACCTTGGGCAGGTGTTGTTGTTCGATACCGGTTTCTATCTGATGGCGAATTTTGGTTGCAGATTTACTGAGGTCTACCGGCAATGAGAAACGTTCTAATAATTGCATGAGCACAAAATGTGCGGGCATTTCTTCCTCATCAGCAGTAAATTCGATGTTTGTTTCGGCAGATTTTTGCTGTGACGCTACTGGTGGCGGCTTGCCAATGCCAAACAAATGAAAGCTAAAGCGGCGAGAAGGACTTTTTGCTGAATGTATTTCTAAGTTGCTATTAAGTAATAAAAGCACTTCGGGCATTAATGATGCGATGTGGTCATCAGTAGATGACTTTAATTGTTTGCTTAGTTTTGTAGCTTCTGATTTAAGTGGCTTAGCGAGTTTTAATGATTGTAATAAATCAGCTAATACTTCACCTGTTGCTTGATTGCTATCACTGGTTTTGGTCTCCATTTGAGCAATGGCTTTTTCCATTTGTTCAAGGATATAGCCAATCTCATCTTGATCATTTTTGCTACGCAGTGCTTTTCGTAAGGCTTTGAGCTGTCTATCTAATAAGGGGTCAAGACCTTGTGAGGCTAGCGAGAGTCTGCCTAAACTACGTTGCAATAATTTGTCGTAGCTCTGCTGTTGTTCTAGATCGGTAATGGATTGATAATATTTTTGTTTCCATTCATCCAATTGTTGTTGAATATCATTATCACTCGCCATAAGAACAATCCTTTACAGAGCCGGGGGAGGAGTCTGTGGTTCAATATTAGGCTCCGTGGAAATATCTTTCTGCTGGTCATGTAACAAAATATCATAATAGCGACGAATATTTTCAACATATCGAACCGGTTCACCACCACGGGCATAGCCATGACGCGTTTGTTCATACCATTGTTTTTTACCTAGTAGCGGCAGATGTGCTTTGATATCTGGCCATAAATCGGGGTTCTTACCTGCTTTTTCAGTGAGTACTCTGGCATCTTCTACGTGGCCTAATCCTAGATTATATGAAGCAAGTGCGATCCATGTCTTATCTGGCTCAATAATTTGTTCTGGCAGTCGTTCACGAATTGATGCTAGATAGGCTGCACCACCATGAATACTTTGTGAGGGATCCTCACGATCTTCGATACCGACTTGTTTGGCTGTCGATTGAGTCAACATCATTAAACCTTTCACACCTGTACTTGAGACTGCTTGTGCATTCCAGTGTGATTCTTGATAAGAAATAGCTGCCAATAAACGCCAATCAAAACCAAAGTCGTTTGCTGCTTGCTCAAAATCAGCTCGGTATTTAGGTAGGAGCGTCAATATTCGACGATGGATAGTACGGGTATCAACATAATCAAAACGGCGAATGTGACCGTAATATTTTGCGATTAATCTATCGAGATCGCCTGAGGCATCCAGTTGTTCAAAAAAGTCTGCCATTTCATTATAAAGAGTGCCATCTTCAGCGAGAGGCATTGCCCAGGCTAAAGGTTGTGGGTCGGAAATATTAAAGGCGACACGTAGTTCGGGAAATAAGGTTTGATTAGCGGCCACTTCATTTGAATCTGCAATGGTATAGTCAATCATTTCCAATTGTACTAATTCTAATAAACCACTGCTATCGAGCTCAGAATTTTCAGTCCACTCTAATTCAGGTACCTCTTGCTGATGGGATTGCAGTTGTTCAACATGGCTACTATCAGCAACCACTTCTAATTGCCCTTGTTGTAATGCGGTAATATTGCGTGGCTTTTTTGTGCCTTGACGATAAACTAACTGCTGAGTCACTTCTTGGTAGACAGGGCCAAACCGGATAATGTCTTTGCGCGCCGGTGTAATGGTCAAGCCTGCTGCAGCAATATCGGCTTTACCTTGTTCGATAAGCTGGAGCATATTTCCTAAATTATCAGGGACAATTATTTTTAGTTTTACATTGAGGTGTTCGGCAAAGAGCTGGGCAAGTTCATATTCAAAGCCTGCTAATGATTCGCCTTTGACATAATAGCTAGTGGGGGCGTAGCGAGTCAGTACTCGTAATTCGCCACGCTCACGAATTTCTTCCAAGTGAGGTTGCGCTTCACCACAAGCAATAAGTAAGCTCAATGAGACCAGTAATAGGCTAATAAATTTCAAACAAGGCTCCTAAAGCTTTTATAGTTTCTGATTATCGCTTCATATGGACAGTTTTGCACGGGTTTAAGTTTTACAAAAATGCAAGTAGTTGTTTTAACGATACTTTAATGAAAACATATTTTCTGCTGTCAGAATAGAAGCTTAAAACAATCGTGATGTATTTTAGCGGCGGGCTTGAAAGAATTGCTGCAGTAAGGCACTGCTTTGATCTGCTAAAACACCATGTTCACAATGAACATAATGGTTGAGTTGTTGGGTATTAAAAATATCAAAACAACTACCGCCAGCACCAGTTTTAGGTTCCTTGGAGGCAAAGACAACACGATCTATACGGGCATGAATAATCGCACCAGCACACATAATACAAGGCTCTAAAGTGACATAGAGTGTTGCGCCGGCTAGGCGGTAATTACTACTATTTGTGCAGGCCGAACGTAGTGCTTGAATTTCAGCATGTGCGGTAGGGTCATGGTTAAGTATGGGTTGATTCCAACCCTCTCCAAGGATCATGTCATCTCGAATTATGACTGCTCCGATAGGAACCTCATTAAGCTGTTGAGCATGCTCGGCGAGGGACAGGGCATGAGCCATCCAATATTCATCATTGTGCATGGCGAGTAATATGATGCTTGATCAAATTAACCAGTCGAGTACTGGCGCCGAGACTGCTGGTAATCAGTTTCAAGCTAGCTTCACCCATTTGGGCACGTTGTTGGGCACTTTGTAATAAGGTAGTGACTGTTTCCGCTAATTCTTGACTATCAGTGACCTGTATTGCTGCTCCTGCTTCAAGAAACTGTTGAGTAATTTCATTAAAATTGAAATAGTGTGGGCCAGTGATGATTGCACGACCTAGGGCGGCTGGCTCAAGTAAATTATGACCACCATGCGGTACTAGGCTTCCGCCAACAAAAGCAACGTCACACGCTGCGTAGAATAAAGGTAGCTCACCCATGGAATCAACAACTAATACTTGTATGTCTGATGGACATGGTTGGTGTTCACTACGGCGTAAGGTTTTAAAACCTGCACGTTGTGTTAGGGAGGTGACACGATCAAAACGTTCAGGGTGGCGCGGCACAATAATAAGTAATAATTCTGGAAATAGCGCGCGCACTTGTCGAGAGGCATTCAAAATAATTTCATCTTCACCTTCATGAGTGCTTGCAGCGACCCACACAGGCCGGTTGCTATCCCATATATGTCGCATGGCCGCAGCCTGTTCATTCAAGCTGGCAGGGAGGCTAATTTCATACTTTAGATTACCAATGGCGTGTACTTTATTAATGTCAGCACCCAACTGTTGAAATCGTTGTCGATCTTGTTGGCCTTGTGCTGCAATAAGATGCAAATCATTTAATGTGTTTTTGATGAATTTTGGAAAACGAGCATAGCCTTTTGCCGAACGCTCAGATAGCCGTGCATTAGCTAATACTAATGGCACTTTATGGTGATGGCAGGTAAATAATAAGTTGGGCCAAATTTCAGTTTCCATGATAATGCCAAATTCTGGGTGGCTACGGTCTAGAAAGCGTTTGATGGCAAAAGGATAGTCATATGGTAAATAACAATGTGTGACCGAATCAGCAAATAATAGCTTAACCCGATCACTGCCTGTTGGTGTCATGGTGGTAATTAATAAAGTATGTTCTGGAAATTCCAGTTGCAATGCTTTGACTAAGGGGCGACATGCTTCAACTTCACCGACAGAGACAGCATGGATCCAGATAACAGGTGTTTTTTCCGGTAGGATGGGACTTGAACCGAAGCGCTCAGACCAGCGTCGCCAATATGCAGGTGAGCGAAAACCTCGCCAGATAAGGCGAAGTATTATTAAGGGTAGCCCCAGAAAAAATAGGCTGGTATAAACTATTCTCAAAAATGCCTCATTTCATACGGATTATTTAGCGATAAACCAGCGGGAATGATAGCATAGGCACGATATTTCTTAGTTATTTGGTCTCAATGAAAATTATTCAGTGGCAATTTTTACATCCGCGCTTTTGGTCTAGTTGGCTAGGCTTGATTTTAATGCGGCTATCTATTTATTTACCGGTGCGGATGCAGTTATGGATGGGGGCGTTATTAGCATGGCTAATGGTGCCTTTAATGAAGGATAGAAAGAAAATTGCTATTCGAAATTTAGAACTTTGTTTTCCAGAGCTTTCTGAGGAACAAAGACAGGAAATGTTAAAACAAAATTTCCAGAAAATGGGAATGATGATGATCGAAACTGCATTGAGTTGGTGGGCGAGTGATGACAGCTTACTTAAGCGAGTTAGGTATGAAGGCCTAGAGCATCTAGAGCAAGCGATTGCTAGCAAAAAAGGCGTCATTATATTATCTGGCCATTTTACCTGTATGGAAATTGGTGGTCGCCTACTTTCCTTGAAAATACCTGGGCATGTTTTTTTTAGACCAATGAAGAATGCATTATTTAATGTTTTTATGATGGCGGCACGGAAACGCTTCACCGAGGGGATAATTAAACAGCAAGAACCACGAGCCATGTTCAAAGTTTTAAAACAAGGAAAAGCAGTTTGGTTTGCACCGGATCAGGATTTTGGTGCAAAACAAAGTAGTATTTATGCTACATTTTTTGGGGTGAAGGCAGCAACAACGACCTTTACAGCAAAAATGGTCAAAATGACTGGGGCAGCAGTTATTTTATTTGTACCAAAACGTGAAGATGATGGTAGTTATACCTTACGTTGTCAGCCAGCCGTGACTAACTTTCCTAGTGGTGATGAGTTAGCTGATGCGCAGCGCATCAATGACATTGTGGAACAAGAAATTCGGCGGATGCCAGAACAATATTTTTGGGTTCATCGCCGCTTTAAGACTCAACCGGAAGGTAAGGGATTATTGTATAAGCATAAATAAAAAAGGCCATCCGAAGATAGCCTTTTTGAAAATACAGGTGTATTTGAATTAACGTTTTGAGAATTGAGGACGTTTACGTGCTTTATGTAAACCAATTTTCTTACGTTCAACAGCACGGGCATCACGAGTGATAAAGCCCGCTTTACGCAATTCTGATTTCAATTCACTATCATATTCAACTAATGCACGACTGATGCCATGACGAATCGCACCAGCTTGACCATTGTTACCACCACCGCGAACGGTAATGTTTAGGTCAACTTTATTTAGCATATCAACTAACTCAAGTGGCTGGCGAACAACCATGCGAGAAGTTTCACGACCGAAATAATCTTCTAGTGAACGTGTATTAATAGTTAAGTTACCGCTGCCAACTTTCATGAAAACACGAGCTGTTGAGCTTTTGCGACGACCTGTAGCGTAGTATGTATCTGCTGCCATGATAGTTTCCGTTTAGATTTCCAGCACTTTAGGCTGTTGGGCTGTATGAGGGTGATCTGCACCAGCGTAAACTTTTAATTTATTGAACATGGTGCGACCCAATGAGTTCTTTGGCAACATACCTTTTACGGCTGATTTGATAACGCGATCAGGTGCTTTATCTAGTTGCTTTTCAAGAGTGATAGATTTAATACCACCGATATAACCGGTGTGGTGGTAATAAATTTTATTTTTCAATTTATTACCGGTTACGCGTAATTTCTCTGCATTGATAACGACGATGTAGTCACCGGTATCAACGTGAGGCGTATAAATAGTCTTATGTTTGCCACGCAAACGACGTGCGATTTCAGTTGCCATACGGCCTAGTGTTTTGCCATCGGCATCAACGACGAACCAGTCACGACGAACTTCTGCTGGTTTTGCACTTAAAGTGGTTGTTTTCATTCCGCGGGTTGCTCCTGAAAAATTACGCAAGCGGGTTCAAATAAAGAGGGGGAATTCTACGCGGGCAGCTAGTGACTGTCAACTACATTCACTAGATAAATAGCCAGATAAGTATAGCACCCAAAATAAGGCGGTATATAACAAAAGGCCACATGCCTATTTTTTCAAGTAACTTCAGAAAGACATGGATACAGATGAAGGCAGTTAGTGCTGATAATGCTGCTCCCACAAAGATAGCAAACCAGTCTGTGTCGAGTTTGGATTGTATGAGTTCAACTGTTTTGAGGCCACCAGCAAGAAAGATCACAGGGATTGATAATAAGAAAGAAAAACGGGCAGCGGCTTGGCGGCTCAGACCTAGGATTAAACCGGCAGTCATGGTGATCCCCGAGCGGGATGTACCAGGAATTAAGGCAATAGCTTGCGCGATACCCACAATAAGCACATCTTGCCAAGTGAGCTGATGTTCAGTACGAAGTCGTTTTCCTTGCCAGTCGGCCCAGCCAAGTAATAAGCCAAAGAGAATAGTGGTCGCGGCAATAACTAATGGGCTACGTAAAGAATTTTCAATAAAATCACCTAGTAATAAACCTGCTAAGCCAACAGGAATAGTACCAAATAATACTGCCCAAGCTAGTTTACTATCACCAATCAGTTGGCGTTGTATAAGTGACTGCCGCCAATCATTGCATAAGATAACTAAGGTGTGTCGAAAATAAATCACGACTGCCGCTAGGGTGCCGACATGCACTGCTACATCAAATGCTAAACCTTGATCTTGCCAGCCAGTAATAATCGGCAATAAGATAAGGTGTGCGGAGCTTGAGATCGGTAAGAACTCAGTCAGACCTTGCAGAATAGCAAGTGCAATAATTTGAAATAGATCCATTATTTAGTCTTAAGCTGTAAGGGTTTGTATTTTAGCCGCATATTATAGTGTAGCTTCGTGATAAAATTGTCCGAATTGATCTTAAACCAACATTATTCAGAAGAACATGCCCAACCGAATTCGTGAAATACCTTACAACTATACTTCTTTTTCCGACCGAGAAATTGTTATTCGCTACTTGGGTGAAGCAATGTGGGATGTCGTACAAGAGTTACGTGGCCAACGTAAGACAGGTCGTAGTGCAAAAATGTTATTTGAAGTATTGGGAGACATGTGGGTCATTTCTCGCAATCCCTTTATTCAAGATGATTTGGTTGAGAATAATAAACGTTGGGAGTCGTTGCGACATGCCTTGCATCATCGTCTAGATCAGATCCGTGAACGTGCACAAAAAAATGATAATCAATTAGCATTACAACTTGAATCAACGGCTCGTGAAGCTGTTATTCGATTTGAAGATGAATTGTTAAATATTGCTGAACGCCGCCGCAAAGTCATGCAGCGGTTATCACGTGCGACTAAAAAACATAACATTAAATTTGATGGTTTGGCGCGAGTTTCTCATGTGACAGATGCCACGGACTGGCGAGTTGAATACCCATTAGCCGTTGCCACACCAGATAGTGAAAAGGAAATGGCAGCAGTTGTGGCGGCCTCAATTGACGTGGGTTTAACCGTTATACCGCGTGGTGGTGGTACCGGTTATACCGGTGGTGCTATTCCACTGACTTGTGAAAGTATTGTGGTCAATACAGAAAAATTAGAAGGTTTGGGTGACGTCATTTATCGCACTCTTCCCGGACGAGAAGGTGAAGTTGCAACAGTTCGTGCCGAAGCGGGTGTCATTACCCGTCGGGTATCCGATTTGGCAGAGAAGAATGGGCTGGTATTTGCCGTAGATCCAACCTCACAAGATGCCTCAACCATTGGCGGCAATATTGCCATGAATGCCGGTGGTAAAAAGGCTGTTATGTGGGGAACGACACTAGACAACCTTGTGTCATGGCGGATGGTGACTCCAGATTCACAATGGTTAGAAGTCGAAAGGCTTAACCATAATCTGGGTAAAATTCATGATGTTGAAATGGCTGCGTTTCGAGTTACTCGTTATCAACCTGATGGCATTAATCCTATTGGTGAGTCAGAAACAATTGCTATTCCAGCCAAGGAATTACGTAAAGCGGGTTTAGGTAAAGATGTTACTAATAAGTTTTTAGGCGGCTTACCGGGCATTCAAAAAGAAGGTTGTGATGGTTTAATTACCTCAGGTGTATTTGTATTACACCGAATGGCAACCTTCACGCGTACGGTTTGCCTAGAGTTCTTTGGCAATGATTTAAGCAAAGCTGTACCTGCCATTGTTGAAACCAAAGACACCTTAGATAACAATTCAGGTGTAATTTTAGCGGGGATGGAACATCTTGATGAACGCTATGTAAAAGCTGTTGGTTACACTACGAAAGCGCCACGTTCAGTATTACCGAAGATGGTGTTATTGATTGATGTCGCCGGTGATGATGAAGATATTGTGGCAGCAGCGTGTAGTGAAATTGTTCATTTAGCCAATGCACGTGATGGAGAAGGTTTTATTGCTGTCAGCGCAGAAGCTCGTAAGCGTTTTTGGGCTGATCGTGCTCGAACGGCAGCCATTGCCAAACATACCAATGCCTTTAAAATTAATGAAGATGTGGTCATTCCGCTGGATCGTTTGTCTGAATATAACGATGGTATTGAGAAGATTAATATTGTGCAATCTACGCGCAATAAATTACAGATGGCGGATGCGGTTTGTGCCTATCTATCAAATCAGCCGAATGAATTAAAACAGCATGATGCCGATATTGATGAAAGTGCAGAAAATGATGCCATCATGCAGACTAAGTTGGATGCTGCTTGTAAATTGCTCGATGAGGTGCGCACACGTTGGACTGAAGTATTAAATAACTTTGATAGTTTGGCTAAAGATAAATTGGGATTATTGCCAACCGAAATACACGATAGTCTTAATGACGACGACATCTTGTTTAGTGTTTTACAACGTCGTGATTTGCGAATTTCCTATCGAAAAGAAGTTGAAAAGCCATTAAAAGAATTGTTTCAGGGCCATGATCTAGAAGCCTTGCGACATAAGCTTGATGAGATCCACACAGAACATCGCTCTAGTCGATTATTTGTTGCTCTGCATATGCATGCTGGTGATGGTAATGTGCATACCAATATCCCAGTAAACTCTAACGACTACGCCATGATGCATGAAGCTGAACGCATCGTGGATGAGGTAATGATATTGGCTGAACGCCTAGGAGGTGTTATTTCCGGTGAGCATGGTATTGGTTTGACTAAGATGAAATATCTGGATCAAGCGACCATTGATGCGTTTACAGAATATAAACAGCAAGTCGATCCGAATGGTCACTTTAATGCGGGTAAATTGTTAACGGGTTCTGGATTAGAAAAAGCGTACACACCATCACTTCGTTTATTGCAGCAAGAAGCATTGATCCTTGAAGCAAGCGAATTGAATGATGTAAATAATGATATTAAGGATTGTTTGCGTTGTGGTAAATGTAAACCGGAATGTACCACCCATGTGCCTCGTGCCAATTTATTGTATTCACCTCGCGATAAGATTTTAGGCACTGGTTTGATCATGGAAGCATTCTTATACGAAGAACAAACCCGTCGCGGTATTTCTGTACGCCATTTTGAAGAAATGAATGATATAGCGGATCACTGTACGGTCTGCCATCGTTGTTTAAATCCTTGTCCAGTGAATATCGACTTTGGTGATGTCACCGTCAAATTACGTTCAATTCTAAAAGATCAGGGTAAGCGGCATTTTAATATTGGTACATGGAGTTCAATGGCTTATTTGAATGCCACCGATCCTTTGACCGTAAAGATTATGCGTAAAAGCATGATTGAATGGGGCTATAAAGGTCAACGTCTGGCACATAATATCGGTAAATATCTTGGCTTATTAGGTAGTAAGAAAAAACGGCCTTTGCCGACAACAGGTAAAACGCCAATTCGTGAACAAGTTGTTCACTTTATGAAAAAACCAATGCCTGCGGGATTGCCATCACAAACTACCCGCGCGATGTTGGGCGTTGAAGATGACAAAATGATTCCAATCTTGCGAGATGTGAAGAAGGTTAATGATGACTCTGATGCCGTGTTCTATTTCCCGGGCTGTGGTTCTGAACGTTTATTCAGTCAAGTAGGATTGGCAACATTAGCGATGTTATATGAAGTTGGTGCTGAAACAGTATTACCCCCCGGTTATTTATGTTGTGGTTATCCGCAAACATCCAGTGGCGACACGGCAAAAGGCCAAGCGATTTCAACGGCAAACCAAGTGTTATTCCATCGATTAGCTAATACTTTGAATTATATGGATATCAAGACCGTTATCGTGTCGTGTGGTACCTGTATGGATCAGTTGTTGAAATACCAATTTGAAGCTATTTTTCCGGGCTGTCGTTTATTAGATATTCATGAATATTTGATGGAAAAAGGCGTCAAAATGGAAGGTGTTGAAGGTACACAGTACCTCTATCATGAACCTTGTCACACACCGATGAAAACATATCAATCTACAGATGTTGCTGCCACATTATTAGGGCAAGAAGTAACCTTAAATGATCGCTGTTGTGGTGAGTCAGGATCTTTTGCTGTTGCCAGACCTGATATTGCCACCCAAGTACGTTTCCGTAAGGAAGAAGAAATTACTCAAGGTATAGTGGAATTAACCGGCGATAAAAAGGCAGTGAATGGCAATGTGAAAATGTTGACTTCATGCCCAGCCTGTCAGCAAGGCTTAGAACGCTATAGTGAAGATACCGGTATTGAAACAGACTATATTGTTGTTGAAGTGGCTAATCATATTTTAGGCGATAACTGGCAACCTAAATTCATTGAAAATGTGAAAGATGGTGGGATTGAGCGAGTGTTGCTGTAGCAAATTGTTTAAGGATGTTTAATGATCAAAGATATATGGTTTGATTTAGATTATGAAGATGGCGATGATAGTAGAGGCATACGTAATCCTGTTGTCTTGTATACCTCAAAAAGTGGTCTAAGTTCATTAATCGGTGAACTTAAGAGGGTTGATGAATTACAAGAGAATGGTCGGTACCTTATCGATGTTGAAAGTGTCGATAAAATATTTGATGTTCCATTTACCCATATTGAAATAGCAAACTCACCATTAGAGTCTGGTTCTTCTACTGAAAATGACGACAATTGGAAAAAAATATTTACAATTTTCGGTGTGGTGATTTTTGTAATTGGTTTTTTATCTATTTATGGGATTGTAAGATTGTTTATGGATTTAATTGCTTAATTAATTAAAAATGATCATCATCAGCAAAGTTTAAAGCGTTACAGTGTAGGTGAGTTAAGTGGGTATTGGTGGAATGTTTAGTCTTAAATCGACAAATGCTCGGTAAGGAAATCTATCAATACCCTCACTCTACGCGGAAGATTACGATTGAGAGGGTAGAGAGCTGAGATTGCAGTTGGTTGTTGGTAATCTGTTAACAATAGACGAAGCGTCCCTGCATTTATATGTTTTTTGAATAAGAAGCTGGGGCCAAAACCAATACCTAAACCTTCGAGTGCAGCATTTACAATTAAATGACCATCATTACAAGTTAAGTTTCCCTGCGCCTTCACCATGATTGATTCACCATTAGGCATGAGAAATGGCCAGCTATGTTTTACTTTCGAGCCACTATAAACTAGGCAGTTGTGTTGAGTGAGTTCGTCAGGAAAATTCGGTTTGCCATAGCTATCGATATATTGCTGTGAAGCCACAACCTGAAATGAACAGCTTACGAGTCTTCGACTGACCAGCATAGAATCTTCAAGCTGGCCAACCCTAAGCGCTAAATCAATACCTTTCTCAACTAAATCGACAAATTCGCCACTCACTATCACATCTAAATTGATGTCTGGATATTCCTGTTGGAATCTTAGCAATACTTGGCCTACATCAGTGATTATTAAACTCTGAGGCGCTGCGATACGAATTTTCCCTCGAGGATTGTTTTGACTTTCAATTATTTCAGCTCTGGCATTGTCTGCTTCAGCCATAATGAATTTACAGTGGCTGTAAAAATGTGTGCCTTCATCCGAAAGGCTCAATTTTCGTGTTGTACGGTGCAGTAATTGACTACCTAGTTCGGCCTCCAACTGCGATACCTGTTTACTCACAAAGGATTTTGAGAGCCCCAGTCGTTCAGCTGCTTCAGTAAAGCTACCGGCCTCGACCACACTAGCGAAAGTTTCCATTAGTGTCAGAATATTCATATTAGGGCCTATAGGGAAACAATGAGTTTCCCTATAGGCTATATATGATTCTAATAAATAACAATAAGATTAACTATCTTTTAATATAGAAGCAAAAATTACAGAAGGAAAGTAATGATGAGATTAAGACTAAGTATATTGGGACTGGCATACTTATTTAGCGTTTCCATGGCGTTCGCTGCTGCACCCGTACCCGATTCAGCTTATGGCGTAGCTATACCGAAAGACAAAGGTTACGTTGTTGAAGAAATCAAAGATGGCCTCTATTGGGTGACGGAAGGTGCATACACCGCAATGTTCCTCACAACAGGGAAAGGCGTGATTGTTGTTGATGCACCGCCTTCGTTCGGCGACAAGATGTTGAAAGCAATTGCTGAAGTGACCAAAGAACCGATTACTCACGTCATTTACAGTCATGCACATGCTGACCATATTGGTGGTGCAAGCATGTACCCCGAGACAGCAAGATATATTGCTCACATTGAAACCAAAAATCGTTTGCAACGGATGAACGATGCCGATAGAGCTTTCCCATATGGCATGTTTGTTGGCGGACAACCGGTACCATTACCTACAGGTACATTTGAAAATAGTTATACCTTGAAGGTTGGTCATCAAGAATTAAGACTAGAATACAAAGGTGATGATCATGAACCTGGAAACATTTATATATATGCCCCAAAACAAAAAGTATTAATGAAAATAGATATTGTTTTCCCGGGGTGGACACCCTTCAAAGGGCTTGCGATTGCAGAGGACACCGTAGGCTATCTGAAGGCTCACGATGCCATTTTATCCTATGACTTTGACAAATTAGTCTCTGGCCATTGGGGGCGTCTTGCCAGCCGTAACGACGTAGAAATACAAAAACAATATATGCAAGATATTCAAAACAACGCGGGTAAAGCATTACAGACGGTGGATTTTTATGCCATTGCCGGAAAAGTTGGCTATGCGAATACTGCCCTGTTGTTTGAAACATATTTAAGTGCAGTATCTCAAGAGTGCGCCATGCTTACTGAGCCAAAGTGGATCGATAAACTGGGTGGCGTAGACATCTGGACCAAAGATCACTGCTATAAGGTCATCATGGCCATTCGTGTAGATTGAGGGAGTAATGATGATGCATAAAATTGGGGCGGTACTTTATCTTCTATGGGGGCTGTTGCACATTAAAGCTGCGGTTGCCACCTATCAACTTGGAGCAACATTAGAATCCGGCATTGTTCAAGGTCGGATTTACCAAGATGCATGGAACCTTATTTTCTTTGCTATTTCGGTCTCCGTAATCGCAATTTTATTAAACTGGCGAAATAGTCGTCTTGGATTTTGGCTTAACTTGGGTATCGCCTCGGTTACGGATATAGGCTTTATTATTCATATACTCATGCCAGGACATTTCCCAATGATTCCAGGCATTATTGGACCAGTCTTGTGGGTGTTTGCGGTTATATTCACCGCTATAGCTATTAGAAAACCAAATTCGACAGGGGCTATTCAAAACCATTAAGTAGTGAGTGATGGCCAAAAATATTTGAAAATGTGGAAGAGGGTGGGATTAGGCGAGTGAATAGGAAGCCAACTTAGTTGCTGCCTTTTTATATTCAATAACTTTATTTCAGACTAAAGTTCGAGTTCATTTTCTTTGTTTGCCCAAAGAAAACGAACCAAAAGAAAAGGCAGTCTAATGCTTGTCCCTCCGGGATTCCTTGTGCTTCTCAATATATCTAGGCACGACGGAAACTCGCGGTGCTCAGACAACTGTCGTACTAATCTAGATATATTTGCGATGCTCAGCTATGCATAAGGACATGATGAAGCCTGTTTTACTTGGCGTTTAATGCTATTGCTTCAAATTTAATTCCTATCCAGCCTGATTTTATAAAGTGTCGGATATTCTGATGGTCATCACCATCAGGATTTTGCAGTACATCTTGTCGGTAGTAATCACCGAAACAGGCTAAGGTTTGTTGCTTCGACAAATTATTTAATAATCCAAAAGCAAAAATTTTGCAGGAGCCGTTATTCTGATTAGCTTCATTATTAACATCACCATTGGTGAATGCTGTTGGTGTAAATTCATAGCACTCATCAATAACCGCCATTGTGTCGGCGAAATTTATTTCGTTGGGTTGGGAATTTAGGTTTGAAAGAAATTGGTTTAGGTCCATTGTTGATCTCATTTTTCGTTAAATATTTTTATTATTTAGCTGCCGCTGGGGCGTTCATTTCTTTTGCGTGCCCAAAAGAAACTGAACCAAAGAAAAGGGCACCTGACATTATCGCTTATCCCCCAAAAAACTGTATTTTACTGAGTGACTAAAAACTCGCTATGCTCAAACACTCAGTCACCTTATGCGTAAAATAAAGTATTTTTGGTGGCGATAAAAACGGGATAATTCCTTCTAACTATTCTCAGATTCTTTTAACCGCCAGACAAAGCCTAATAAAATCAAACATAAACACACTAGCATGATTTGTAATTGTATTCTGCCAGCTAAGATGGCAATGGATATGCCAAAGGTAAGGATAATGAGTAAGGCTGCTTTTTTCTTTACTTTTTTTCGAACAGTATGTGTTTGCTCCCACTGAGCGAGTGGCGGGCCAAACCATTTGTTATTTAGCAGCATTTTATGAAACCGAGGCGAGCTTTTGGAGAAGCAAGCCAAGGCAAGAATAAGAAAAGGTGTGGTGGGCAATAAAGGCAATAACGCACCAATGGCCCCCAAAATAACAAAGAACCAACCTAGGCCAATGAGTAGGTAGTTTTTTAGTTTAGTCTGCATTGCTATGCGCGAGACATGAATTTGCCAGTGACAGTATTGATTTTAATGATTTCGCCGGTCTCGATATATTCAGGGACTTGCACTTCAAGTCCTGTTGATAATTGCGCCGGCTTAGTACGAGCAGTGGCTGAAGCACCTTTAATGCTTGGGCCTGTTTCTGTTATTTCCATTGCAACAGCAGCAGGTAATTCAATCGCTACTAAAGCACCCTCTAATAAGATTGAAACGACACCTTCAAGTCCTTCGATTAAATAGCCTTGTTCATCTTCAATATCTTCGGCGTTAATGGTAAATTGCTCATAATCATCTAAGCTCATGAAGGTATAACCATCATCATCTTTATATGAAAATTGCAGTATTTTACGTTCACAATCAACATCTTTTAGGAATTCTTCACCTTTTAAAGATTCATCGCGCTTTTGCTTGGTTTTAAGGTGGTTGAAGCGAATTTTATATAGGGTAGATGCGCCACGAGATGATGGATTACGCACCTCAATATTTTTGACTACATGAGGCTCGTTATTGACTTCTACAACCATTCCACGTTTTAAATCACTGGCTTTAGGCATTACTGTTCTCGTTTAGATAAATAAATATCGAGAAATTATACCTGAGAGTTAACGAGTCAGATTGATAAAGGCTTATTTATGATGAAAAGATAGTTCGTGTATTTTATGCATATTGTTCTAATAGTTTTATCACTTCATCTGGTTTATCCATCACTAGGAAATGACCACCATTAGTTATTGTTTTGATTGTAGATGTTGATATTTGAGCATGGCTATTTTTCCGCTCTTGTACAGTTGACCAATCATTGTCGCCATATATAAGCGTGACAGGGATTTTAATGTTTGGGTATTCCTGTAGTGCGTTTTCCCATTCTTGGGCATGGCGAATTAGGCTGAGAAATCCCAGATAATGTCCCTTACGGATACCAGATTGCCAAACCTGAGTTAGGAAGCCTCTGGTCAGTGATCTAGGAGCAGTAACACCGCCTTGAAGGATCAGTTTTTCAATCAGAGGAGATCGGAACCTCATCACTGTTTCACCAATTACTGGAATACGAGATAGCGAGAAAATCAACCAAGCAACAAAATTTCCCCTTTCAACACCGCGGCCTTTACCATAATCATAGGGATTAATCGCAACAACATGTTTTATTCGTTTATTACCATTGGCTGCCATTAATAAAGAAATGGTCCCACCGATAGAAACACCTGAAACAATAGCATCATTAATATCTAGCTTATCCATAAATTGTTGTACGGATTTAACAAATAGATCGGGAACATAGTCCGTTTTAGGGATTGATGAAAAGCCATGTCCTGGTAGGTCTAAGGCATAGATAGTGAAATGTTTACTGAGTTTTGGAATGATTTTTTCAAAGAGATCTAATTGAGTGCGCAGGGTATGTAGCAGCACCAAGTTAGGTCCTTGACCAATCTTGATGTAGCGAATCTGAATTTCTCCCAAATGAATATACTGGATTGGGATATTAGTATCCCAATAGAGTTTTGAGGGGGTATGCGGTGATTTTCTTGATGCTTCTAGCAACATGGATATGAATATCGGTGCAATAGCAAAAGCAAGGATAATTAAAATTAATATGTTGGTTTCCATCGCTGACTCCTTAATAACTTGAATGGTGACTTTAAAATTGAAAGTTACTGTCATTATAGATTGTTACTTTAAAATTGCAAGTTAGTTGCAATTTTAATATAATTGACCGATGAATAAAGAACTAAACACCCTTGATAGTTTGAGTTTTAAACGCTCGTCATGTCCTGTCGCTTGTAGTCTTGATATAATTGGCGACAAGTGGACGCTGTTACTTATTCGAGATTTGTTTTTTGGTAAGACTAAGTTCAAAGAATTTCAAGAATCAGCTGAAAATATTCCGACTAATCTCTTATCGAACCGTTTAAAGTTGCTAGAAACGGCTGCTTTGATAACTAAAACACCATATCAAGAGCGACCGGTGAGATATCAATATCAATTGACACAATCAGGTAAAAGTTTAGATGGAATCATTAAAGCAATGGTGTTGTGGGCAGAGAATCAGTTAAGTCAAACACAACGATCTGGCTCATTTTCAAAATAATAGTTTAATGATTAGGGTTTGATTCAGCTTTTATATAAGCCGTGTTGAGTACTAATCGAGTAAGGTAAATATGGTAGAACTTGGAAAATTAAACACCTTAACGGTGGTCAAAAAACTAGACTTTGGCATCTATCTTGATGGTGGTGATTTGGAAGAAATATTGCTGCCAAGTCGCTATGTTCCACAAGATTGTTCTGTTGGAGATGAGCTTGACGTTTTTATCTATCTGGATTCAGAAGATATGTTGATTGCCACTACGGAGACGCCTAAAGCAATGGTGGGTGAATGTGCTTATCTTGAGGTGGTCGAGGTCAATCAAGTGGGTGCTTTTTTAGATTGGGGGTTGCCAAAGGATTTATTAGTGCCTTTTGGTGAGCAGCAAAAACCGATGGAAGTAGGACAGTCTTATGCGGTTTATCTTTATATTGATGATGCCTCTGAACGAATTGCTGCTAGTAGCCAAATTGATAAATTCCTCCCCGATACCTCGCCATATTATAAGGAGAAACAGCAGGTTGAATTATTGATCTACGGCCGTACTGATTTAGGTTATAAAGCGGTGATCAATGAGAGTGTGACGGGACTTATTTTTAATAGTGATGTATTTAAACCGATCCGTATTGGCCAAACTATAACGGGCTATATCAAAGGTGTGAGGGCCGATAAGAAACTCGACTTATGTTTGCAGTTGGTTAACCGAGAAGCCTTAGATGCTTTGTCGAAACAAATACTGACTTATATTAAAGAGCAAGGCGGCTCGACCACGTTAACGGACAAAAGTCCACCGGAAGAGATTAATAAGCAATTTGGTGTGAGCAAATCCAGCTATAAAAAAGCATTAGGTAAGTTATACAAAAAACGGCTGATTGTGATTGAAAAACAAAAGGTGAGCTTAACCGATGGCTAATATAAATTGGTATCCTGGTCACATGCATAAAGCGAGTAAGGAGATGCGCAAGATCGTGCCGCAGGTTGATCTTATTATTGAAATACTGGATGCACGCATTCCTTTTAGTAGTGAAAACCCAATGTTGGCAGATATTCGTGGTGATAAACCCTGCATTAAAGTATTAAGTAAAAGTGATCTAGCTGATCCTGAAATGACCCAGCAGTGGCAAGACTATTTAGAGCAACAAAAAAATGTTAAAACCATTGCATTGACCACTGAAGAGCCTGAAAAAATGCATGGCTTGTTGAGCCTCTGCCACAAGATGATACCAGTAAAAGAAAATGGTTCAGAACGACTTGAAGCGATGATTATGGGTATTCCTAATGTTGGAAAATCAACTTTAATTAATCATTTAGCAGGTAGGATGATTGCCAAAACGGGTAATGAGCCGGCAGTCACCAAAATGCAGCAACGCATTAAGCTTGATCAAGGTGTGGTGTTATTAGATACCCCCGGTGTGTTGTGGCCAAAGCTGGAAAATCCACATGGTGGTTATCGTTTAGCCATTACCGGTGCGATAAAAGAAACGGCAATTAGTAATGATGATATTGCTATGTATGCAGTCGATTATTTCAGACAATCTTATCCAGAACTATTAAAACAACGCTATCGGTTAGATGATTTGCCTGAGGATGAATTATCTTTATTAGAATTGATTGGAAGTAAACGAGGTTGTTTACGTGCTGGTGGGCGAGTTGATTTAGATCGGGCGGCGAAGATTGTTTTGACTGAGTTTCGTGATGCCACCATCGGTAATATCACTTTAGAAACACCCGAGATGATGGAACAGGAGTTAATTGAAGTGGCTAAAATTCGAGCTGAAAAAGCGTCTAAGAAAGAAGCGCGGAAGCAAAAACGCCATGGATCTAGGAGCTCAAATTAAATAATTGTTCTAGTGCTCACCTAATCTAAATAAGAATGATTTGCATTTAGATTAAAGAATAACTATAATCTTGCCATCTTTTTATACTATTGATGAGCAAGAATTATGATGATACTCAATAAAGCAACATTAGCATTGAGCCTAATGTTAGTTATATCAACTCTCCATGCAGCCGTTCCTAGCAATGAAGAACTTTGGGAATTGATGCAGCAACTGCAACTACAAATGAATGATATTCAACAGCAGAATCAACAGTTGTTAGCTGAAAATAAAAGTCTTAAAAACAAAGTTGAAGCCACAGAGCAAGTTGCTCTTGAAGCAAATAAAATGGCAGAAGCCGTAGTCGGAGTGACAGAACAAGCAGTTAAAACTGCTGCAAAATCAGCCAACAAAACAACCACCGGTGGTTATGGTGAATTGCATTACAATAATTTAGACGATCAAAATGGATCATCTGATAAAGATGAAATCGATTTCCATCGTTTTGTATTATTCTTTGGTCATGAATTTACTGATGATTTGCGTTTCTTTTCTGAATTAGAACTTGAGCACAGTATTGCTGGCGATGGTAAATCGGGTGAAATAGAGTTAGAGCAAGCTTATCTTGAATACGATATAAATGATCAACATCGTGTGAAAGGTGGTTTATTCCTGACACCTGTAGGCATCATTAATGAAACTCATGAGCCAGCAACATTTTATGGCACAGAGCGTAATCCAGTAGAAAAGAACATTGTTCCTGCAACGTGGTGGGCTGCTGGGGCTATGTTTAGTGGCGAGATTGCTAAGGGCTTTAGTTATGATATTGCAGCAACTTCAGGTCTAAATACATCAGCAAGTAGTCATTATAAAATACGTAGTGGTCGCCAAAAAGTGTCAAAAGCTGTGGCAGATGACTTTGCCTACACAGGTCGATTGAAATGGACGGCTATTCCAGGTATTGAATTAGCGGCAACAGTGCAATATCAACAAGATATTAGCCAGAGTCTAGATTCAACAGCAGGTAGTGCGACATTGTTTGAAACTCATGCTGTCATTCAGCGTGGTGGATTTGGATTACGCGCTTTATATGCGACATGGGATTTAGATGGCAGTGGCCCTAAATCGATTGGTGCTGATGAACAAACCGGTTGGTATCTTGAACCTTCATATCGTATTAATCAGAACTTTGGTGTGTTTGCCCGTTATAACGAATGGGATAATACGGCAGGGAACGCTACTGACAGCGAATACCAACAGATTGATTTAGGTGTGAATTGGTGGCCGCATCAGGATGTGGTGGTTAAGTTTGATTATCAGGATCAAGATGTGCCAGCAGGTAAAACGGAATTGGATGGCTTTAATATTGGTTTAGGTTATCACTTCTAGATACCGTCCCATGAGTCATCTTTTCAGTCATGCCGGTGTTAAAAATAGTCTCAACATGCTTATTTACATTAGTAAACTGTGCTTTTTCGACTATTTTTTCCTTGTCCTGACAGAAAATATTTATCATGCAGGAATATCGTTTTTTAATGTTAAATCACCGGCTTAAGATGAGTAGTAATTTGAGTTTTCAGTACAAGCTAATTTCATTTATTTTTATTGGCTTGTTATTGAGTTCATTTACTGCGTCGGCACGTGGTGTATATCAGACGGATAAAGATTTTTTGGCGGAGACATTCAATAATCAGGTTCCTAAGAGTCAAGTTGCTTGGATTAAAGGAGACTTGAGTCAATCAATAGCGGATATTTTAGGTCATGCTTATGCGGGTTTGCGAATTCGTTATTGGCGTGAAGGTTCGCGAAGTGCTTGGATTTTAGAAGAGATCGGTAAAACGGAACCGATTACATTTGGTGTTGTGATTGATCACGATAAGATTGAAAATATTAAGGTGTTGGCATTTCGCGAGAGCCGTGGTGGTGAGATTCGATATCCCGCATTTATCGAACAATTCAAACAAGCTGAACTTACAGATAATCAGCTTGATCGCCATATTGATGGGATTTCCGGTGCTACCTTATCAGTCAGGGCTATGATAGCCGTAACGAGGCTGGCATTATATTTACATGGAGTTACTAGCTAGGAAGAGTATTTAGATGAATCGTCGATTACGAAGCTTGCACCGAAGTATCGGTGCGACTGTTGCGTTATTTGTATTGTTACTGGCCATCACTGGCATCATGCTTAACCATACAACGGATCTTAAATTAGATCAGCGTTATCTAACATGGGATTGGTTATTAGAACATTACGGTTTGGGGTTTATTCAGGCTGATTCTGTTTACCTCTTAGACCAAACCGTAGTCTCTCAATTCGGTACTCAAATATTTATTGATGCAACACCCATTACCAAAGTGAATAGACCGCTTTTAGGCGGGGTTAGTTTGGACGATATTATGGTGTTGGCAACAGATGATGCCTTATTGCTATTGACGCCAGAAGGTGAATTTATTGAACGCATAAGCGAGGCTGCAGGTATACCTCCAGAGATTCAGAATATTGGTTTATTTCATGGTGAACCGGTTTTACAGACGCGCGAAGGATTGTGGCGTAGTGATTTTATGTTGGACCGATGGGAGCAAATCTCATTACAAGGTGTAGGTTGGAGTCTGCCGCAGCCGATGCCTGATAGTATTGAACAAGAGATAGCGAGCTATTTTCATGGCAAAGGTGTGACGATAGAGCATGTTGTTTTAGACCTCCATAATGGCCGTATTATTGGCAAGGCCGGTATTTGGCTATTGGATATCTTAGCGATATTAATGATATTTTTAGCATTAACGGGGCTGTGGATCTGGGCTCGTCGAGCATAGCGGCTAGGCGATGAGAGATGCCGGTTTCCCTTACCTACCTAAAGATTTTATTCAAACAAAAGAAGGCTTAATCTTTGCGGTGGTGAGTTATCAGCCCCAAGATGGCAAAGTGGGCTGTTTTCTTCGGTATATCCGACAAAGCAATGAGTGGAAAAAAGTCGATACCGAACAAGCTAATCAGTTATTACAACAATCTTATCCATATTATTTATATCAATCCACGCAGTTTGATGCCGCATTTCATGCTGTCGCAATAGAGCATATCGTTCAACATTATCAGCCTGAGCAGCGATTGCAATCCGTGTTACAGCGTGATCCTGAGGATAAAATAGAGCAAAAATTACACAAGTTAATCCCGATTTTGGTGCGCTATGGGGTAGATTGTGACTTTTTGGGCTTAACAGGTTCGATGTTAATTAATCAACAGCAATCAAAATCAGATATTGATTTAGTTGTGTATGGCCGTGAAAACTTCCATAAAACACGTGAAGCCGTGCAGAAAGCCTTGGCTGAGCGTATAATTAGCAAGTTAGATTTAGCATTGATGAAAGAGAACTATGATCGACGTGCGGCTGATTTGAGCTTTGATGAGTTTGCGTGGCATGAAAATCGTAAGTGCAATAAAGCAGCCATTGATGGCACTAAGTTTGATATTGGCATGGTGTGTTTGGCTGATGAGTTGGAGCCAGATCGGAATCAATATCAAAAACAAGGAATGCGTACAATTAAAACGGTGGTGATAGACGATCACCGTGCGTTCGACTTTCCCGCCTATTATGTGGTTGATGATGAAATGACTCCTGAAGTGTTGTCATTTACGCATACCTATATTGGGCAAGCAAAAGTCTGTGAAGTAATCGAAGTTTCGGGTACGGTGGAATGTGATATTGTCACTGGCCGGTGTCGGCTAATCGTGGGTTCAAGCCGCGAAGCCAAGGGTGAATATATTAAGGTGTGTAAATAAATGAGTGAAATGGAAGTAATGGACAAGTCTGCACAGGCAGATATTGGATTAGTTGGGTTGGCTGTCATGGGGCAGAACCTAGTATTAAATATGGACGACAATGGTTATACGGTTGCTGTCTACAATCGCACAACAAGTAAAGTAGATGATTTTCTGGCAGGGCCTGCCAAAGGAACTAAGATTATTGGCTGCCATAAAATATCTGAGTTTGTAAAAACATTAAAAAGTCCCCGCCGTATCATGCTAATGGTTAAAGCAGGTCCAGTTGTTGATAGTTTTATTGATATGTTGATCCCTTACCTTGATAAAGGTGACATCGTTATTGATGGTGGCAACTCACTATTTAATGATAGTGATAGACGAACACATGAATTGCACCAAAAAGGTATTTTATTTATTGGTTCGGGTGTTTCTGGTGGTGAAGAAGGTGCACGTTTTGGACCTTCTATTATGCCCGGTGGTAATCATGCCGCTTGGCCCGCAGTTAAACCTATTTTTCAAGCAATTGCTGCCAAAGTGGATGGTGAGGCATGTTGTGACTGGGTTGGTAACGATGGTGCTGGCCACTATGTGAAAATGGTACATAACGGTATTGAATATGGTGACATGCAGTTGATCTGTGAAGCCTATCAATTGATGCGTGAAGGCTTGGGCATGTCTGGTGATGAGATTCAGACAGTCTTTGCTGAATGGAATGAAGGTGTTCTTGATTCATATCTGATCGAAATTACTCGCGATATCTTAGCTGTTAAAAATGATGATGGTAGTTTACTGGTTGATGATATCCTCGATACGGCAGGTCAAAAAGGTACCGGTAAATGGACTGGAATGAATGCCTTAGACTTAGGCATTCCGTTGACTCTGATCGGTGAA
>JBJPGB010000030.1:0-50923 GCA_048595405.1 Methylophagaceae bacterium | reverse complement strand
AATGATTTTTTGACACCAGAAAATAAACGAATTCTTTCTCAATTCTCAGCTGCTCGAGAGGCTTGGCTTTTACCCAGGCTTCGGGGGATATTTAAGTCAGGTGTATATCGTCAAACCTTGATTGGAAATATTGGTTTATTTATCGCAGCTATACTTAAGAAAATATAACTGTAATCAAAGAATCGAAAAGCATTAATAAGCCTAATGCTATAACGGCTCGTAATAGTCTTATGAGATGAGTCACGGTTTGCGGTTATTTGAAGAATAAATGGTTTTTGCCAGTGAAATGGTTGCCAGATTTCTCAAAATTTATTTGGTTGATTCATTTTTATGTGTGATTTCAGTTGTTTATTAATAAATAGTAAGGGATCTTGCTATGGCTGCAGGTTTATTGGATGAATGAATATTAAAATCATGGAAAAATATATAGAGCTAATAATTGAAAAATCTTTTTCTGACTTAAAATCAGAGGCCCGCCGAAGTTATATAGGAATGCTTTGGTGGATAATAGAACCTATTCTTTATATGGCTGTTTTTTATCTTATTTTTGTAGTGATTTTTGATAGGGGGGGGGAAGAGCGAGTTGCTTTTTTATTGTCAGGATTGGTTGCATGGAAATGGTTTGCTACATCGATCCCCCAATGTAGTACTTGTATGCGAGCAAACATTGGGTTAATAAGGCAAGTATATATTCCAAAGTTTATTTTTCCAGTGATGGTGGTAACAACGAGTACTTTGAAGTTTCTAATGGTATTTATATTACTGTTGATTTTTCTTTTAATAAAGGGTGGGGGGCATAATATTACATGGGTGGTTATCCCCGCATTAATGAGCGTGCAACTGTTGATGATGCTTGCTATTGGAACTATTTTAGCCGCAACAGTACCATTCCTTCCAGATCTAAAATTAATCATTGATAATGCCATGATGCTACTCTTTTTCTTATCCGGGATTTTATTTGATATCAATACTGTCTCACCGGAGTTGAAAACTTATTTATATTTGAACCCTATGGTTGGGATTGTTGATAGTTATCGTAGTATTTTACTTTGGGGAGAATGGCCAGATTGGTTGATGTTAGGTAAGATTTTAGTTGGTTCTATAATTGGATTGATTGTAGGGTGGTATCTTCTTAAATGTTTTGATAAAACCTATGTAAAAGTACTTTGACATGAATAATAATGACCAAAAACAATTGGCAATAAGTGTGAGAAATGTTGGTGTAGCCTATCGACAAAAAGCGGGGATGTTCCGGAGTAAGAAATATTGGGCTTTAAAAGATATTTCTTTTGATTTATTTCATGGGGAAACGCTGGGGATTATAGGGCGGAATGGTGTGGGTAAGAGTACATTACTTAGACTATTGACGGGCATTATATCGCCAGACAAGGGTAGTTTTATTAATCATGGGGTGACAGCGTCACTTCTTTCATTACAGTTGGGTTTTGTTCCTTATCTGACGGGTAGAGAAAATGTTATTTTAAGTGGAATGATGCTGGGCTTATCTAAAAGTCAAATATTAAATAAAATGGATGAAATACAGATCTATGCTGATGTGGGTGTTTTTTTTGACCAACCTGTTCAAGTTTATTCATCAGGAATGCGATCTCGAGTAGGATTTTCTATAGCTATTTATACTGATGCAGACGTCATTTTGCTAGATGAAGTTTTAGGTGTTGGAGATACTGATTTTCGGAAGAAATCGGCAAAGACTATGCGGGATATGATTAAATCAAATAAAACAATTGTACTGGTGTCACACAGTATGAAACTAATTCAGGAAATTTGTGACAGAGTAATTTTCATTGACGATGGTACTTCACTAGAAACCGGAAACCCGAGCTATATAATTGAGAAATACATTGAAAAATAAAGAGGAATATTAATATGCTGGATTTTCTTGGGATAGGGGCAAGAAAGGCTGCGACGACATGGGTTTTTAAGCGTTTGAGCATGCATTCTGAGACTTATTTTCCGCTTGGTAAAGAGGTGCATTATTGGAATAATTTAGAAAAAAAGTCAGGGGACACATATAAAAAGATATTTAGAAATTCGAAATTTTCAGCAGCTAATGGATTTAAATGCGGTGAAATAACACCTGATTATGCCTTAATTGATGAGCATGCCATACAAAAAATATATGAATTCACCCCTCAGTGTAAAGTTTTTTATATTGTTAGAAATCCCGTGGATTGTATATGGTCTACATTGAAGCACCATTTTAGGTTACAAGGAAAAGATATAAAAATGGCTGAGGAAAGTGACCTTCATCAAATGGTTAATGATAGATTAACTAAAAACCATTTGGATTATGCATCCAATATTTTGAGGTGGAAAAAGTACTTTAATGACCTTTGTATCTTGGACTATAGTTTGATAGAAAAAGATCCTAAATATTTTTTATCTTTGTTATGTTCGCATCTAGAAATTGATGAAGACTATTATCAGTTTATCCCGGATAAATTAATCAAAGAAGTTATTCATACAAGTAAAGGAGGAAAGATACCTCACCAATTGTATAAAAGGATTTACTCAGAAGTAGAACCACAAATTACAGCACTAGAAGATTTAGAAGGCCTAAACCTCTCTCATTGGAGAAAGAATGAAACCGCTTGAAGGAACAAAAAACAAGAATTCTATTGTAACTGTTGTTCCAGCAAAGGAATCAGAAGTAAAAACGATTGTCGTTCTCGGGGTTGAGCGTGGTGGAACCTCCATGGTTGCAGGTATGATCCGTGCGTTAGGAATAGACCTTGGAGAGAGAACGGGAAGGAATCATGAAGATCCGAGATTTTTGACAGATGATCAAGATAAATTGATAGAACAAATTCAAGCAAATAATTTGAGCAAGAATATTTGGGGATTTAAAGTACCAAAAGCATCTTTAATGCTCGATTTTTATGAGCAACACTTGGTTAACCCACACTATATTATTGTTTTCAGGAATATAGCTGCGACAATAGATAGTTGGAATACAAGGGGCGGTAGTAGTCATTCAATGCAAACAGCAGAGCATATAATGAATTATTATCACCAAGCTTTAACAGCATTACATGGAAGCAAAAGTCCTTTGATATTTGCTAATTATGAAAGAGCATGTATTCAGCCAGAGGATTTTGCTAAAGAACTGGCAACATTTATGGGTATCGAGCATGATGAAGTTATCCTTCAGAAGGCTGCTTCAATTGTCACTGGCGATGGTGGTGGTTATATAGATTTACCAGAGTATTATTTTCATATTGAGTCGCTTAATTTAGATAATAGACCCAAAGAAGAGCTTGCTTTTAAGTATGTCAATGGCTCAGATACTCATTTACAACAAGGGAAGAAGATAGTCGGTGATCAGGTCGTTATTGAGGTCGAGGATGAATTCTTTCCAGAAGAGTTTTTGTTGGGATTTGAACTGCATACGACAGATAATATGATTATATTGGAGCAAGCCATCCGTATCTATATGAATTTTTCAGGAGTATTTTTCCCGGGACATGCATTTAGACCGCCGATTAGAAACGGGTGGAATATTATGAAAATATCTACAAATGGCAATGTTAAGCAAATTGCACTTGGTGGATTGAGCCCTGGACTGAACTATGGAATAAGCAAGCTGATGTGTTACTCAACAAACAACCTTAATGTAGCAGCGCTGGAATCATTACAATCTAACTCTTATACAGCAAAACCTTTACCAATTACGGTCAAAATTATGAGAAAGTTAAAAAGAATATTTGACACATGGGGGTAAAAATAAGTGTTATTTATTAAATAGCAAAGGATTTGAGGTTGACTGAGAATATATATGGGAGTGAATTCTCCGAGAAAGACGTTACATCTGGTGCCCATAGAGCAGCTATTGGCGGCTTGTGGGGTGAGCTAGGAATTAAGCAGTTAGAATTTTTGATAGGGCAGGGGCTGACACCTAAAGATGTGATGTTAGATGTGGGGTGTGGCTGCCTTAGAGGGGGGATTCATTTCATATCCTATTTAGATGACAATAATTATTATGGCTTTGATATTAATGAATCTTTACTTAATGCTGGATATAATATTGAGCTAGATAATGTTGGGTTACAGCGCAAATTACTTCAAACTAATTTGCGCGCTAATGAATGTTTTGATTTGTCGGTATTTGATAAAAAATTTCGTTATGTATTTTCCTTTTCATTATTTACACACCTGACTATAAATAGTATTAAACGTTGTTTGATGGAAGTATGTAAAGTCATGGATGAAGATGGTTGTTTTTACGCAACATGTTTTATTTGCCCTCACGGCGAGGCTGTTTCCTTACCTTTTGAACAATCTGCAGAGATTACTAGCTTTATGGATAGGGACCCGTATCACTATACTATTTCTGATCTGCGGTGGTTAGCATTAGAAACTGGTTTTGATGTTTTCTTTGTAGAACCTTTTACTCATCCACGAAATCAGAAAATGGCTTGTTTCACCAAAATATGAGTAAAGAAAATACGATAATACTTATACTTGGAATGCACCGGAGTGGAACTTCTGCTTTGACTGGAGTATTAGAACAATTGGGGGTTCATTTGGGATGCTCACTTTTATCTGGAATTATAGGCGTTAATGATAAAGGCTTTTTTGAACATGAAAGTATAGTGGATCAACATAATAAGATATTAAATGCAATGGGGCGAAATTGGATGGACCTACGCCCTATGCCAGATAACTGGTGGCAGAATGGCAATATTAATGTATTTAGTGGTAACATTATTGACATCTTATTAAAGGAATTTTCAGGTGAAAAACTTTTCGGGATAAAGGACCCTCGTCTTTGTCGGTTGATGCCTCTATGGTTAGATGTGTTGGAATCCTTGCAGTACAGTCCAAAGGTTATTTTATGTTTTAGACATCCTTTTGTTGTTGCGAATTCCTTACAGATACGCGATCAACTGGATTTTGAGGTGGGTATTCTGTTGTGGCTATCTCATGTATTAGAGTCAGAAAAATATAGTCGAAATCTGCCTCGGTCAGTGTTGTTATATGATGATCTAATGACTGATTGGGAGCTTGTTTGTAACCGGGTTTCAGAAGAAATTGACATAAAATGTTTACATGATGTTAGTGGCAGCAAAGAAGCTATTAATCAATTTTTAGATAGGAAGCTGCAGCATGCAGATTTTAAGATGCCCCGAGAAACTTCTTCGGCTGCGATGCAGGCATTGGAATTGTATGAAAATATAAAATGCAATAATATGATCGATGAAAAACTATTTGATTTGACATCGGAATTATTTAATGATGTTCTCTCTGCTCTAAACCCATATTTGGAGTTACTTAATACCGGTCAAGGATATCGTGAGGTTGCTTCGAGGTTGAAGCGTAGCATGTATGCCGAAAAGAAAAATGCAGAAGAGCAAATATCTTACCGTGATGCACTAATATCGGATTTGAATGAACAAGTAGGTGCAGAAAAGAAAAATGCAGAAGAGCAAATATCTTACCGTGATGCACTAATATCGGATTTGAATGAACAAGTAGGTACCGAAAAGAAAAATGAGCAAGATTTATGAGGGATATAAATATTATGGAATTGGTAATGGGAAATTGGTGGGCCTAGAAAGAAAATGCTGAAATTAATGCAGTCAACAGGCATTTTTATATGAAAGCATCAGTGATTATACCTACGAAGAATGCTGGATATCAGTTTAAGAATGTACTAGAGATGGTTCTGGATCAGGATGCCCCTTGGGAGTATGAGGTTCTGGTAATTGATTCAGGCTCGTCAGATGGCACAGTGGCATTTGTTGAAAGTAAGCATAATGTTCACCTACATCAAATAACTGCTAAAGACTTTGGGCATGGTAAAACTCGAAACTTAGGGATTTCTTTAAGTAGAGGAGAGTTTATTATTATGATAACGCATGATGCGTTGCCAGCAATTAAAACATGGTTAGTAGAGATTGTAGCTGCTGTCGAGCAGTCTGAGGATGTTGCAGGAGCCTTTGGTCGACATGTTGCGTATGAGCATGATGGGCCTTTTTTGGCGAGGGATCTTAATGCTCATTTTGATGGCTTTCTTGTTTGGCCTTCTGTGATGAGATGTGATGATAAGGCCAGATATGCGAATGATCGAGGGTACCGGCAACTATTACATTTTTTTTCTGATAATAATGCTTGCTTACGGCGATCAGTCTGGGAAAAAATACCTTATCCTGAAGTGGACTTTGCTGAAGATCAATTATGGGCAAAGCAAATAATTGAAGCAGGGTATGCGAAAGCTTATGCAGATAAAGCGTTGGTCTTCCATTCGCATACATTTAACTTTATTGAGTTATTTCAGCGTAGTTTTGATGAATCAATGGCATTGGAGCAATTATTTGGATATAAATTGGGGCCAACGATTAACCATATGCTAAAGCAATCGGTAGCAACAATTATCAATGATGTTATGTACTTAATACGTGAAAAAAAATTAAGGACTGAATTTATTTGGCTTATACGTATTCCCTTCAGAAATATATCAAAACAATTAGGGTATTATTTAGGTCAAAGGAATAAAAGCTTACCTTATTGGCTTCTTAGAAGGCTTTCCAGAGATATATCTTTACAACAGAGGTGAAATTTTATGCAGAAGATATATCGATATTGGATCGCTTTTCAATTAATTAGGAGAAAAATTGGTTTTTTAAGAGCCGTCAAATATGCTTTGAAGAAGCTGTTTACGCCTTCACTCTCGCGGGTTATTGCGACTTCAAAACCGAATGTGGTTGATTTTTATGACTTCATATATGTTAATCCTTTTGCAGAATTACTTGAGCAAGAGATGCGTTCTAATATTATTAACTGGGTTATTCCTGACTTTAATATTGGTTCAGGTGGACACTTAAATATCTTTAGAGTTGTAAAAGGCTTGGAGGACAAGGGTTTTATATGTCGAATCAATATTGATGGGATAACCCATTTTTCAAATGGACATGAGGCGCGTAAATGTATTAGGAAGCATTTTTTTCAAATTGAAGCTGAAGTTAGTATAGGACGGCAAGCATTACTCCCAGCGGCAGCAACTTTTGCAACGAGCTGGATAACCGCATATACAGTTCGAGATTTTCAGGCATCTGGGAAAAAATATTATTTTGTACAAGATTTTGAACCATTTTTTTATGCCCTAGGATCGGAGTATGTTTTTGCAGAAGAAACATACAGGTTTGGCTTTAAGGCAATAACTGCTGGAAACTGGTTGGCGAATAAACTGGTAAAAAAATATGGAATGGAAGCGATACCTTTTGATTTTTCTTATGACAGAGGACTTTATAAACCTCATGCGCGAAGAGAGCCTAACAGGAAAAGGGTCTTTTATTATGCAAGACCTGTAACATCACGACGAGCGTTTGAATTAGGGATTTTGACTTTAGCTAAAGTACATGAAAAGAATCCTGAGATAGAGTTTATTTTGGCTGGGTGGGATGTTTCATCTTATGAGATTCCTTTCCCTCATTTGAATGCCGGTGTTTGTTCTTTGGAGGCGCTGCCTGATTTATATAGCCAGTGTGATGTGGCATTGATTATATCGTTAACTAATCTTTCATTACTGCCGTTAGAGATAATGGCCTGTGGTTGTGCGGTGGTAAGTAATACTGGGAATAATGTTGAATGGATGTTAAATGAAAGTAATACGAAGCTAGTTGAACCATCCCCTGCAGCTCTTAGTGGCGCGATAGTGCACTTGATTGAAAATCCTCAAGTATTGAGCTCATTGAAAAGTGAAGGGCTGAAATTTGCTGAGACCACAAATTGGAGTGGGGAGATAGATAAGATAATAGGTGTGCTGGAGCAGGATTTATCTTAATGTTTTTAGGAAAGTAACGAAATGAATAGTCTAGCAAACAAACGTTGTATAGTTCTTGGTGCAGGTGGTTTCATAGGTACAAATTTATGCCGATCACTAATTGGCAAGGTAGATACACTTCGTGCTTTTGGTCGTAGACAATCCTTCCCTGAGGTTTTGGTCGATAAATCTATTGAATGGATTCCTGGTGACTTTTCCGAACCTTCAACTGTGTCGGCGGCTATTTCAGGATGTGACATTGTTTTCCATCTAGTCACCTCTACAACACCTGCAAGTAGTAATGTTAATAAAATAAATGATATTCAATCTAATGTTATTGCTACTTTAAATTTATTGGATGCTTGTAAAGAAGAAGGGGTGGAGAGGGTTGTATTTGTCTCCTCTGGAGGGACGGTTTACGGTATACCTGAATGCATTCCCACACCTGAAAACGCACTGTTGAATCCTATTAGTGCATACGGTGTGTCAAAGCTTACAATTGAGAAGTATCTAGCTTTATATGAGCATCTTTATGGGTTGGAATATCGAGTGTTACGTGTTTCAAACCCATACGGGAAATACCAAACAGCCTTGAGAAACCAAGGGGTTATTGCTGCATTTCTGCGAAAGGCGTTAGAGAGAAAACCTATTGATATTTGGGGGGATGGCTCTATTATTAGGGATTACATTTATGTCGATGATGTGATTCGTGCCTTTGAATCAGTCGCAGTTCATGATGGAAAGCAACGTGTTTTTAACATTGGTAGCGGTGAAGGAAAAAGCATCAATACTATTATTAATGCCATAAATGATCTGACTGGGAATGAATTAGATATCCGTTATTCTGAAGGTAGATCCGTTGATGTGCCTCATAGTGTGTTAGATATTAGTTTAGCAAGGTCAGATTTGGCTTGGATGCCACAAACTGATTTTTTAGAGGGACTACAAAGAACAATGGATTGGTTAAAAACCAACTGAAACGAAGTGTTACTTTCTCAATATGCTTTGTTTCCCCCATTTAAGGGGGGTGTATTAATTTGTAATTATTCATTAGACTAAGCGAACATCTTCCAGACTTGGAGGTTGTTGTTAATTAATGTAATTGAGGGTGGAATGATGAGAAAAAGTGTAAATTTAGCTGTCCTTGTAGGAGTAGCTTCTGTTTCTGCGATTGCTTCTGCAGATGTGTGTGTAGACGTGAGTAGAGCTGCTTTTAAAGCAGCTGTTAGTACTGCGTATAGCGAAACGCTGACGACTGGCTTTGGCCTAGGCATGTGGGCTACGCTGGTGGATGATACAGGTAAGGTCTGCCATGTTTATAGCGTGGATGGAGCTGGAGGAGCTAGTAATGCTGGCGCAGATACGAGTCAAACAGCATGGCTAGGCAGTCGAGTTATTTCAGCCCAAAAGGCAAATACGGCTAATGCGTTTAGTTTGAGTGGGTTAGCGATTTCAACAGGCGCTATAACAGTTGCAACATATGAAGGCGGTAGCTTATTTGGGTTGCAAGCTAGTAATCCTGTCAATGCAGATATAGTGTATGAGGGTAGTGCTGGAACATTAGGAACAAATAGTGATTCTATGAAAGGCAAACGTCCAGGTGGCATCAATTTGTTTGGTGGTGGAGTAGCTCTTTATGATGGTAGTGGCGCTAAAGTTGGTGCAGTGGGGGTTTCAGGCGACACTTCATGCCGTGATCATACTATGGCGTATCGGGTCCGTATCGCATTAGGATTAAATAACGAGCCAAATGATGATGGTTTGGAATTAGTTGATACTACAATGGTGCCGTTGACGGCATTATTCCAGCAACCTGCATGTGGTGTTGCTGATCCAGCCGTTACTGTGTATCAAGCTGCTAATGATAACGGTGTCCGTTAAATCTAAATTATAATTAGGTTTTTCAGTCATTATGAAGGCCCTCGCTTTGCGGGGGCTTTTTTATGTCATAATGCGGATCCGTTAAAATGAGCATGATATGGAGAAATTAATGCGCCGTAGTACTGGGTTTACCTTATTAGAATTATTAGTCGTCATGGTGATTATTGGGCTATTAGTGGGCTATGTTGCGCCACGCTATTTTTCACAATTGGGTAAGTCAGAAATAAAGGCGGCGAGAGCTCAAATATCAGCAATTGAAAAAGCCTTAGCTATTTATCGTTTGGATATGGGCTATTATCCCTCTCGAGAAGCTAACTTGAATGCCTTAGATGTGGCCCCTGAGAATGAGCCAAAGTGGCTTGGACCTTATCTTGAGAAGTCTGTGCCACTTGATCCATGGGGGCAAGCTTATATTTATCGAACTCCCGGAGAGCAGGGGGATGACTATGATTTATTTTCCTACGGAAAAGATAGAAAATTAGGCGGAACAGGCGAAAATGCAGATATCTATAATCGTTAAATATTAAGTTTTTATTTGGTTTGTTAGGCTGTTTGTGGTGAGTTTATCGAACCATGAATTTAAACTAAAGTCCTTCGATAGCTTCAGGACGAACGGGTTAGCGTTAATGGTTTTTTTAGTTTTGAATTTTATATTTTTAAGAATAATATTTGTTGCTTTGGGCTTAACTTAATTTATGCAATTTCAACTACGGGTGATGCGCCCTCAAACAACACCAGAAGTGATTCGCATTGAAGCGGAAAATGATGGTGATGCACGCCGTTTAGCTGAGCAGCAGGGTTTTACCGTATTACGGGTCAAGCAAAAAGGAACAAGTAGGCGGCGAGGTCACTTTCCTCTACTGCTCTTTTGCCAAGAATTACGTGTTTTATTAGAAGCGGGTTTAACACTTACGGAATCTTTAGAGACCCTAATTCAGAAAGAAATGAACACCGATAACCGAGCAATTATTTCGACAGTATTAGTTTCTTTACAAAATGGTCGACAATTTTCTGATGCATTATCAGCCATGCCGGACAGTTTCCCCGGATTATTTGTCGCTAACATTAAAGCCTGTGAAACTACGGGTAATTTAGCCGAAGGTTTGCAACGTTTTTCCCTGTATCTTGAACAAATAGATGTATTACGCAAGAAGGTTATCAGTGCCTCTATTTACCCTAGTTTAGTATTGGCTTTTGGTGGTTTAGTATTATTCTTTTTATTAGGTTATGTGGTGCCAAGATTTAGTCAGATTTATGAGTCACGTTCTACAGATTTATCTTTTTCATCTGAAGTATTACTTACAATTGGCCAGACAGTAGAGAATCATGGTGTACTAATATTAACAGTGATGATAATGATGATTATTGTTGTGATATCAGCTCTCTCACAAGCTGCCATTCGTGCAAAAATTGGAACTATCTTTACGCGATTACCTCAAATTGGTGAGCGCGTTAGAGTCTATCACCTAAGTCGGTTTTATCGAACATTTTCGATGTTATTACGCAGTGGTATTCCAGTGGTCTCTGCACTGGGCATGGTAAACCAATTATTGGGACAAACATTGCAACAAAATGTCACAACAGCAAAACACTTAATTAGTGAAGGTAAACCTTTTGCTCAGGCGATGACAGAATGTGGCTTGACGACGCCAGTCGCATCACAATTATTTCGTGTTGGTGAAAAGTCGGGTCGGCTTGATGTTATGATGGAGCGAGCAGCCAATTTTCATGAGCAAGAAATGCTACGTTGGGTGGATGCCTTTACCAAGTTATTTGAACCGATATTAATGGCTGCAATTGGTTTGGTGATAGGCTTAATAGTTTTGCTAATGTATTTACCCATTTTTGAGTTGGCAAGTGGCATTCAATGACAACAAGTTTAGAAAAAGATATTACTATTTCACAATTGATTGGCCATGCGAGCAAGATTGCTTCAGCGGGGCAAAGTCCATTAACCATACTTGAAGAAACAAGTGGTATAGAGAGCAGCCAGCTTGTTCTTAAATTAGCGGATCATTTTTCATATGAAGTGATTAGCTTCGACGATATGGTAATGAGTAGACCGATGTTTGATGTAGTGTCTTTTTCTGATGCAATGCAACGAGATTGTATTGTTATTAGTGATGACCATGACCAATTAACATTTGCATTTGCAGATGTATTTGATCATCATTTACCGGCATGGGCCGTAGAAAAAATAGCATTACCATTCACCAGTAAATTGGCATCTCGGGCAGATATTACAGCCTATTTAGCGAAACAAGAAGAATCTATGCGAGCGGTTGATTCAGCATTATCTGCTGTTGATATCGATGGTGGCCAGCTTAGCCATATTGAGGAATTATCACTGCATAGTATCGAAGTCGATGATAGCCCGGTCGTGAAGTTAGTACGTTCTACTCTTTATGATGCATTAAAAGCTGATGCCAGTGATATTCATATTGAAACGACACCTCAGGGCTTAGCGATTAAATATCGTCTTGATGGTGTGATCAGTCAAATGGGTGCAGTTAGCGAACAAGGAATGGCCGAACAAGTTATTTCGCGTGTCAAGGTCATGTCTGAACTGGATATTACTGAAACACGAATACCACAAGATGGTCGTTTTCGAGCGGTATATCGAGGTCGAGAAATTGATTTTCGGGTATCCATTATGCCAAGTGTTCATGGTGAAGATGTGGTTATCCGTGTGCTGGATAAACAATCTTTAGCCGATCATGTTGAAGGTTTACGGTTAGATTACTTGGGCTTTGATGAGGATGTGATGGCGGTGATGCGCCGCCATTTTTTAAGCCCATATGGCATGGTATTGGTAACAGGCCCGACAGGGAGTGGTAAGACAACAACGCTCTATGCGGCAATAAGTGAGATTAACAATGGCATGGATAAAATCATTACCATTGAAGATCCGGTTGAATATCAATTGTCCGGGGTGTTGCAGATCCCTGTTAATGAGAAAAAAGGTTTGAGCTTTTCCTTGGGATTACGATCAATACTTCGGCATGATCCAGACAAGATCATGGTAGGTGAGATTCGTGATGGCGAAACAGCCCAAATTGCAGTTCAATCTGCATTGACCGGGCATTTAGTTTTTACCACAGTACATGCCAATAATGTATTTGATGTGATTGGGCGATTTCTGAATATGGGGGTTGATCCCTATAGTTTTGTTTCAGCATTGAATATTGTGATTGCACAGCGTTTAATTAGAACAGTTTGCCCCTCTTGTGCACAAGCAGTTGTCGTTGATGAAGCATTCATAAAGTTAGCGAATGTGACCCCGCCTGATGATGCCAAACCGGTACATGGCAAAGGTTGCGGTGCATGTCGAGGAACAGGTTATAAAGGTCGTCGAGCTGTTGCTGAAGTATTATGTCTTGATGACCAATTACGAGAATTAATTGCTGCACGTGCTCCCATTCGTCAAATTAAAGAACATGCACGAAGTCAGGGCACCTATTTATTACGCGAAACAGCATTAAAAGCTGCGTGGCGAGGAGAAACAACGGTGGAGGAGGTGAATCGTGTTACAGCTATGGCGTAAACCGACTCTAATTGCCATCACGCCTGACGGTGTCACTATAAATTCAGGCCATAAAGCAAGGAATGTGATTACTACAAAAAAAGCATTCACATGGCAGCAGGTGTTAACAGGCTTTGAGAATAATGCCGTGAGTATCAATGCTAAATCGGTTCGGTTTATTCTGTCTAACCAGTATGTTCGTTATGCGGTGTTGCCGTGGCAAGCAGGGGTTTTTTCACAGCAAGATTGGCATTCCTTAGCTGAAAACCATATGCGATCATTATATGGAAAAGCCATTGATAAGTGGACTATTCAAGTGGCTATGCAGGGTTATGGTAAGCCATTAGTTGTCAGTGCCATCGATCGAGAGTTGTTAGTGCGATTAGACAGTATAGCAACGCAAAATAATTGGACAATAGAATCGGTGGAACCTGCTCTAATGAGCATCACCAATCATTATCGCAATAAAATTAATAAAAATGACTGGTTGATGATTTCCGAATCGCAATACCTGTTATTAGTCGAAATAGTCAACGGTATGGTGATGAATTTTTCCGTCACGATGCCACCAGAATCAGAAATATCGGTACAAGCACGTAATCTGCTTAATCGAGCATTGAAATCCCCACAAAATAGTGAATTAAAACAACTGCATATTTTTGGTGATCTGAATTTTCCAGAAGGGGATGGCAGATTGAATATTAACAAACTAAGCAAAAATACTGACGGCACGACAGTGGATTCACTATTGGCAGGTTTAGTATGACGATGCTGACATTAGATTTTTCTAAACAAAAACAGCGTAGACGGCAACAATCAAATTTGATCTTGGTCACTATTCTTATTCTGATCGCATTTGGCTTGGTGTTAGAACATCAGCGTATCAAAACTAGCATTATTGAGATTGAAGATTCAATGGTTGTTTCGCAGCAGAGAAGGCCGGTCATTCAGGCCCAAGCAACCGCACAAGATATAAAAGATTTGAAATCAGCGAAATTGCTGCAAGCGAAGTTGAATTTTCCGTGGCAGGGCTTGCTCAGCTCGTTAGAAATGGTTAAAAAAATATCGCCAAAAATTAGCTTAATGACTATTCAGCCAAATCCTAATAAAGGTGAAGTATTGATTGCTGCGGAAGCTGCTAACTTACAAATTATGCTCGATTTTGTGGACGCCTTAGCCAAACAAACTGTTTTTAATGATGTGTTATTAGTGAATCAGCGGCGACTTGGTCTGGGCAGTAAGCAAGGCCTAAGTTTTACGGTAAAAATTAGGTGGCAAGCCTGATATGAATAAATTACAGTGGTGGTGGTCGCGGTTAATCGATAAGGTCAGTTTGCTGGCTGGATTTGCGTGGTTATTATTGATTGCAATTGTACTTTATGGCGTTGCGATATTGTTGCCGGCACAGCAACGGTTACTACAACTTGAGAAACAGCCGGTGATCGCATCTACAACACCTGAAATTAGTTATCACTATACTTCACCCGCGGATCTGTTTTTTGCACAAGCACCGACAGCAGCGGATGTTACAGTGAGTTTACAAAGTCTATTTGCGTTGGCAAAAAAACGTGGCATTGCAATTAATGAAGTGTCGTACAAAGATGAACAACGTCAAGGTGAAGGTGTTGTTCATTATAATATAAGCTTTTCTGTTGAAACATCTTATCCCAAAATTAAGGCCTTTATTACGGATGTATTGGCGGCCTTGCCTTATAGCGCATTAGAACAATTAGCCTTTGAACGGGAAAATGTAAAATCTAAGCTGGTTGTAGCCAATCTACGGTTTACTTTGTATATGGTGGCTAAATGATCAATCAAACTATTAAACGTTGGTTGCTACTGGGGTGTTTACTATTATTAACATTGTGGTTAGTTTGGAATACGTCTGAAGTCGACAATAGTGCATTGATTGTAAAGCCAATGGTAAGGGCAGATGCAAATAAGTCAGCAAATACAAATCACTCAGTGAAATATGAAGATGATTTACAGTTAGCACAACGATTACCGTTTGAGGGTAAAGCGATAGATTTATTTGCTACCAGCATAAAACAGCAAGCTGCTCGAAAGCCTGTTAAGGTGAAACCTATTGTTAGGCCATTAGCCAATAGGGTCACAGCGCCTGCACTACCCTTTAAATATATAGGAAAACTAAGTGAGGGTGATGTGGTAAAAATATTTTTACTAAAAGGCGAAGCATTACATATCGTCAGTGAAGGCGATACCGTAGATAAGCATTATCAATTAAAGCATGTGGATGAACAACAGTTGAGCTGGTTATATCTACCGCTAAATATTACTCAGAAAATGAGTATAGGACAGACACCTTGAAGATACTTAATTTAAAGTCAGTAAATATTATGAATAACACACAATTTTACTTTTCGCGTTTGTTGGTTTTTGTGAGCATTATGATTGTTAGTGGCTGTAATACAGCAGAATTATTTGCTAAAAAAGATGGAGAGGCTGATTTCACGGCTGCTCAGGTCGCTCCAGAGAAAATAAACGAATTTGAAAAAAATGAAAAAATATTACAAGGTTTGATTATCGAGGCGGATGCGGCATTAAATAATAATGACTTTGAATCAGCCCGGCAGTTATATGATGCAATTCTTGAATATGATCAACATAATTTACGGGCACAAGATGGCTTGCGTCGTGTTGCTATTTTTGGTCAACATGAAACAACAATAAATCAAGCTCAAGCTTTAATTGGAAGATCAGAACAAGACGATGCAAAAGCTGCTGTTTTACTACGTAATGTTTTGGTGGAAGACCCTGACAATCTTCGAGCAGCTAGCATCTACCAAGCAATGACTGCTAAGGCTGATGAAAAACGACTAGAACAATTACACAAAAAACTTGTTTATCCGAACCCCGTATCGCTTGAGTTTAGAGATACCCAGTTAAAAGTTATTATTGAAGCCTTAGCTAAAGGTACGGGGGTTAATTTCATTCTGGATAAGGATGTAAAAAGTAATTTAAAAGCCTCTTTATTTATTCAAAATGTATCACTTGAAGATGCAATTGATGTGTTAGTACAGTCGAATCAATTAAGGAAAAAAGTGCTTAATGAAAGCTCGGTTATCATTTATCCAGATACACCATTGAAAATACGACAATATCAAGATTTGATTATTCGCAGCTTCTTTTTAGAATATGCCGATCCAACGACAGTGAGTAACTTACTGAAAACCATGCTCAGCATCAAGCAGATCCAGACTGATGATCGTTTGCCAATGATTATGATTAAGGATGTGCCAGAAGTGATGGCGCTAGCGGAAAAACTGATTGCATCTCAAGATATTGCTGAGCCGGAAGTGATGTTGGAAATGGACATTATCGAAGTCAGACGCAGTGTAGGTACAGATAAGGGTGTAACATGGCCGACTCAATTATCAGTGTTGCCGGCCACAGGCTTAACATTAAAAGCATTAAAGAATGTGAGCTCTGGAGATATTGGCGTTGGGCCAAGTCCAGCCATTATTTTTGATGGCCAAGATTCTGATGTTAATTTATTAGCAAATCCACGTATTCGGGTTAAAAATGGTGAATCTGCCAAAATCCATATTGGTGATCGAGTCCCAGTCATTACCTCTAATGTATCTTCAAATGGGGTTATTTCAGATAATGTTCAGTATATTGATACGGGGCTCAAACTTGAAGTAACGCCAGATATTAGCATGGGTGGCGATGTCACCATTAAGTTAAATCTTGATGTCAGTTCTATTGGTGACATTATTACTACCAATACAGGTGCCGTAGTTCCACAAATAGGGACTCGCAGTACCTCTACTGAATTGCGTTTAAGAGATGGTGAAACGCAAGTATTAGCCGGTTTAATTAGTGATGAAGATCGTAAGTCAGTCAATAAAATACCAGGTTTAGGTGATTTGCCCATTTTAGGTCGATTATTCTCAAGTCATAGTGATGACAAAGTTAAAACAGAATTGGTGCTTTCAATCACGCCACATATTATTCGTGCTCGAAAGTCTCCTGATGCAGCATTATCAGAATATTGGATGGGAACTGAACTTCAAGTTGGTAGAGGAGCAACTGGGCCTAAGAAGAGAACACGTGAAGAAATATCAAAACTCTTTAAAGCTGGTGTTTCACCAAGAGCGGCAAGGCCTACGGCAGCACCTCAGCAGACTGAAGAATCTGGTCCACAAGGTCTTAATATTCAATTGCCACCTGGTTTGACCTCGCAGTTTTAACGGCCACTTAATTGTTGAATAACAAGGCATGATAACAACAGCATATTTTAAAAAGCTGCGAGGCTTTTCATATATTGAAATAGTTTTTACAGTTGCTATTCTCGCATTGTTGGCGACGGCGGCAGTGCCTTATGCCGAATTAGCGGTGACCCGAAAAAAAGAAGTTGAATTGAAACGTAGTTTGCGTGATATTCGTAGTGCTATTGATGCTTATAAAAAAGCAGTTGATGATGGCAGGATTACAAGTTCGGTCGACGCGTCTGGTTATCCACATAGTCTGGATGAATTGGTCATTGGAATGGAAGACATTAAAGATCCACAAAAGAAAAAAATATATTTTTTACGGCGCCTGCCGAGGGATCCTATGTATGGCGAGCAAGATGAATTAGCCCCCTTAACATGGGGTAAACGTAGTTATGATAGTGACCCGGAGTTTCCTCAACAAGGGATCGATGTGTTTGATATTTATTCATTAAGTCAGCAACAAGGATTAAATGGTGTCCCCTATAATCAGTGGTAGATTAAAAGGTTTTACTTTTGTTGAAGTGATGGTGGTATTGGCAATTGTCGCCTTGTTATTGACGATTGCATTGCCGCGTTATTTTTCTGGTTTGGAACGAGCAAAAGAAGCTGTATTACACCAAGATTTAGTAACAATGCGCGAAGCAATTGACCATTATTATTCAGATAAAGGATTTTATCCTGAGTCTTTAGACATATTGGTTGATCACAAATATTTACGTAGTTTACCGGTCGATCCTATTACCGAGCAAGACGATACTTGGCTGACAGTACCGTTACCTGATTATTCCATCGGTGTGTATGATATTCGAAGTGGTGCCGAAGGTGTTTCTTCTGATGGAACAGCCTATATAGATTGGTAATGATGATAAAGTTACGTGGATTTGCCTATCTCGCTCTTTTAGCATCATTATTTGTATTAATGTTGGTATTGACTGCCGCGGCAGAAACGATTTCTCAACAAGCAAAACGAGAACGTGAACGACAATTATTTTTTGTCGGTGAGCAATTTCGTAATGCCATTGCCAGTTACTATGAGAACTCGCCATCGGGCAGTAAACAGTTTCCAAAGAATTTCGATGTTTTATTAAAAGATACTCGATCAATTAAGCCGGCACGTCACCTTAGGCAAATTTATAGTGATCCAATCACTAATAATGCGGCATGGGGTGAGGTGCGAAATGAGTTTCAACAAATAATTGGTGTATATAGTTTGTCGACCGAACGAGTATTAATCACCAATATTGATAGTAATATAATCATGGTTGATGAAGGCCAAGGTATTTTAATATATTCAGCGTTAAAATTTATTTATAACCCGGCTCAGGACAATAAACAGTCTGAAAAGGATTCATAGGTTTTCATGATGAAGAATAACGATGGTATGATGCACAGCAATGCTATCCCTCAATAAAATTTTCAATAAGCTAAAAAGAAATACATCACGGTTAAACGGTTCTAATCATGAACCTTTAGTTGTTTTACGCCCGGATCATTCGATATCTCGTAAACAAATTAGTTCTGCAGCATTAAAAGTCTTATATGGCTTAAAAGATGCAGGTTATGAGGCCTATTTGGTCGGTGGTTGCGTACGAGATTTATTGCTGGGCCATGAACCTAAAGATTTTGATGTGGCTACTGATGCGTCACCAGAACAAGTTAACAAACTATTTCGGCGTAGCCGATTAATTGGTCGTCGATTTAAGTTGGTGCATGTTCGGTATGGCCGCGAAATTATTGAGGTGGCAACTTTCAGAGCACCACCTGAAACAGAGCAACAAGATAAGCAAGGACGAATTGTTCAAGACAATGTGTTTGGTACTTTAGAGCAAGATGCATGGCGGCGAGACTTTACCATTAATGCGCTTTATTACAATATTCGAGACTTTTCGATTATTGATTATACCGGTGGTATAGCTGATCTTGAAGCAGGGAAAATCAGGCTTATAGGTGATGTGGAAACACGTTATCGAGAAGACCCCGTGCGGATGTTGCGTGCGATTCGTTTTATTGGAAAGTTAGGTTTGCAGCTGGAACAAAAAACCGAAAAGGAAATTCCAAAATTAGCTAAATTATTATCCGATATTCCCGCAGCAAGATTATTTGATGAATCATTAAAATTATATTTGACGGGCAATGCAGCGGTAACACATGAGTTATTATGTCATTATGGCTTATTTGATTATCTGTTCCCCCAAACAGCAGAAATATTGCATACCGAGCAAGATGACTATCCTCGAACTTTATTGATTAAAGCATTAGAAAATACCGATCAGCGTATTGATGATGGCAAACCGGTGACTCCCGCTTTTTTATTCGCAGCGTTATTATGGGAGCCGGTTAGACAGCGTTGGCAAGAGTATCAAGCCAATAAAATACCCATTATTCCGGCATTGCAACGGGCGGCAACTGACGTTATTTCAGAGCAAGTTCAGCAAGTCGCTATTCCTAAACGGTTTACCATTGTAACGCGTGATATTTGGACCTTACAGCCACGGTTAGAGCAACGATTTGGTAAACGTGCATTTCGGTTATTGACTCACCCTAAATTTAGAGCCGGTTATGACTTTTTATTGTTACGATCTGAATCTGGCGAACCATTAACAGAGTTAGCTGATTGGTGGACCCGCATTCAAGATGCTACAGAAGAAGAGCAGCAAGCAATGGTCAATGCCTTATCTTCATCAGGGCCTCGGCGAAAACCACGCCGGCGACGAAAAAAGAAACCCGCTGCTAAGAGTCAAGAATGAAAGCATATATTGGTCTGGGTAGTAATTTGGCAGATCCACAAGCACAAGTTAATACTGCAATTGAGGCATTACAAGCACTGCCAAATACCATCATCGTTAAAGGATCCTCGCTTTATATGAGCCCACCTATGGGGCCACAAGATCAGCCTGATTATATTAATGCTGTTGTTGAAATTGAGACTGAACTGTCGGCACATCATTTATTGGATCAATTACAAACTATTGAGCAGCAACAAGGCCGCATTCGAAAAAGACACTGGGGTGAACGAACGATAGATTTAGATTTGTTATTATATGGCGAGCAGATTATTGCTGATAAGCGCTTACAAATACCGCATCCAGGCATTGCTCTGCGAGCATTTGTGCTTTATCCCTTGGCTGAAATAGCACCTGAACTAATGATCCCTAATATGGGTCGCATTGAGCAATTAGTTAAACAATGTCCACTAGATGGTTTACAACAAGTTGAAAATAATTAAATGAATACACTCCAGTTACCACATCGATATATTGTGATAGAAGGCCCGATAGGAGTGGGAAAAACCCATTTGGCTAAACGGTTGGCAGACAGTTTTTCAGGCACTTCTTTATTAGAAGAGCCTGAGCATAATCCTTTTTTGGAAAAATTCTATTTACACCCGAAACAGTCAGCATTACCAGCACAACTCAGTTTTTTAATGCAGCGAGTGAAATTGAGTAAAACGGTACAGCAAGACGATATGTTTAATGACTTGCAGGTCGCTGATTTTATGGTTGAAAAGGATCGTTTGTTTGCCCAAATAACCTTAGATGATGATGAGTTATCACTTTATAATATGGTTTATGATAATCTCACCATGGAGCATAGAACGCCGGATTTAGTTATTTATCTACAAGCGCCATTGTCGGTGTTAAAAACACGTGTTTCCCAGCGTGGCATTGGTTATGAACAACGAATTGAAGATGCCTATTTACAACGTCTAGCAGACAGTTATGCCGATTTTTTCCATTACTATGATGCGGCACCACTATTAATCGTCAATGCAGAGCAAATAGACTTAACCAGTAGTGAACAAGATTATCAAAACTTATTAGAACAAATTAGTACTTTGCAAAGTGGTCGGCACTATTACAATCCTTTGCCAGTGAAAGAGAAATAACCATGGGTCGATTAACCTTAACAAGCTTACGAAAAATGAAAGCAGAGCAAAACAAAATTGCAATGCTGACGGCTTATGATGCGAGTTTTAGTCATGTACTCGAACAGTCAGGAGTGGACGTTATTCTTGTTGGTGATTCACTGGGAATGGTTATTCAAGGTCAAGAAAGCACTTTGCCGGTAACGGTTGATGAGATGGTTTATCATACTCAAAATGTGGTGCGAGGCAGCGAAAAAGTATTCATTATTGCTGATCTACCGTTTATGAGTTATGCCAATGCCGAGCAAGCGATTCAAAATGCGGCACGATTAATGGCTGAAGGTGGCGCCCAGATGGTTAAACTGGAAGGTGGTGCCGTTATTTTAGATACGGTTAATCAATTAACCGATAGAGGCATTCCTGTTTGTGCCCATTTAGGATTATTACCACAATCAGTGCATCGTTTAGGTGGTTATCGAGTTCAAGGTCGAGATGATGATGTTGCACAGCAGTTAATTAATGATGCCAAAGCGTTGCAGCATGTGGGTGCCGATATGTTGGTTATAGAGTGTATTCCTGCTGATTTAGCAACACAGGTTACCGCTGCTGTTGATATTCCTGTGATTGGCATTGGAGCTGGCAATGATTGTGATGGCCAAGTATTAGTTTTATATGACATGCTGGGGATAACCCCCGGAAAAAGGCCACGGTTTAGCCATGATTTTTTGGCAGAAACCGGCGCTATTCCGGCTGCAATCTCTAAATATGTCGATGATGTGAAATCGGGTGAATTTCCAAGCTTAGACCAGCAATACTGATGCAGGTTGTAGATTCAGTTACCGCTATTCGAGCAAAAATAAAAGAATGGCGGCGGCAACATCATTCTATTGCATTTATTCCTACAATGGGCAATTTGCATCAAGGTCATTTATCGTTAGTGGCTAAAGCGCAGGAAATGGCTGATAAAGTCGTGGTGAGTATCTTTGTTAATCCACTACAATTTGATGATAAGGCCGATTTGTCAGCTTATCCGAGAACATTAGATGTGGATATTCAACAATTAGCTCTAGGCGAGTGCGATTTAGTTTTTACGCCATCGGCGGAGATGATTTATCCACATGGCATGGAGAAACATACATCGGTACTTGTTCCTAATATGGATAATAAATTATGTGGTCGTGAGCGACCGGGGCACTTTGATGGTGTTGCTACGGTTGTTACTAAGTTATTTAATATGGTTCAGGCAGATGTGGCTGTTTTTGGTGAAAAAGACTACCAACAATTATTATTGATTAAACAATTGGTGCAAGATTTAGCTTTTCCAATAGATGTGATTGGATCGCCCACCCACAGAGAAAAAAATGGTTTGGCGATGAGCTCTAGAAACCAATATTTGTCTGAAGCACAACGTGAACAGGCAGCAGGCTTATACCAAACACTGTTATCCGTTAGAGTACAGCTTGAAAGTGGTGAACTAAATTTTAGTTCCTTGCAAAAATCGGCGGTAGATAAGCTGGAACAGTTAGGATTTTTACCGGATTATGTTGATATTCGTTGCGCAAGTGATTTACAACAGGCTAAAGCAGGTGATAAAAGCTTGCGGATTTTGGCGGCAGCTCATCTTGGCAAAGCCCGATTAATTGATAATATTGCCTGTAATCTTGCTTGATTTGGCCTAAAAAGCGATAATATGCACTTAAATAACTACTGATTTGTCGGATATGCAACGGACTTTATTAAAAACAAAATTACATCGTGCTTGTGTCACGCACTCTGAATTAGAGTATGAAGGATCGTGTGCGATTGATAGCCAGTTGATGGAAGCTGCAGGTATTCACGAATACGAACAGATTCAGATCTATAACATTACTAATGGTGAGCGTTTCACAACGTATGCTATTCGTGCCGAGAATGGTTCTAACATCATTTCGGTTAATGGTGCTGCAGCTCATAAAGCATCGCCGGGTGACCGCATTATTATTTGCACCTATGCCACATTAGATGAAAAAGAAATGGCTAACTTTAAACCGACAATGGTTTATCTTGACGAAAATAATGATATTACCCATATGCGTCATTCCATTCCTGTTCAAGCGGCATAAGTAGCATTCATGGAAAAATTATTCGAAAGTTTCTTATGGAATAGCCGATTTGTCGTTATCGTCGCTGTACTTGCGAGTCTGGTCACCGCATTTTCTATGTTTTATATGGCAACTATTGATGCCTATTATTTGGTATCACACCTAGGCGAATATTTGTCGCCAGATCTAATCGGTGAAGCGCGTAGAGACTTTAGATCAGAAACGGTCACACACGTAGTCGAGGTAATTGATGGCTATTTGTTAGCAACGGTATTACTTATGTTTGCATTAGGTTTGTATGAATTATTTGTCAGCAAGATTGAGCAAGCAGAAGCAACCGAAACGCCATCGGTGCTCGCTATTCATAGCCTTGATGATCTTAAAACACGTTTAGGCCGTGTTATTTTAATGATATTGATTGTTAACTTCTTTGAACACGCTATTAGCATGGATTTTCACGGGCCATTAGACCTATTAGCTCTAGCCGGTGGGATTGCCTTGATAGGACTGACTTTGTACCTAACGCATGTTGAAGAACATTAACGGCTAAATCCCCTCATTTTGTTGTAGCATCATCGTGGCATTTTTTAACTTTTTTGCCACTGCCACAAAAACAGAGTTCATTCCTGCTTAATTTAATGGGATTTAATATCTCGCTATCAATATAAAACCATCGCCCATTGTGCTTAATAAAGCGTGAACGTTCATGTAATTGACCAATAGGATTATCTTTATAAAAGGCGACAAATTCAACGGATGCAGTTTGCCTTTGCTGTGAATGTTTGATGATTTTCAAACCTAACCATTGGGTTTGTTTAATCGTTTCCCCCAGTATCTGCTCATCATCAGCTTGACGTTTTTCAGGAAGAAGAGTATTCATTAAATAATCTATTTTTCCCAAACAAAAAGCACTGTATCGAGAGCACATGAGTTGTTGTGCACTGCTGGCGGTGAGCTTACCATTGTGCAAAGGCTGGCAACATGATTGGTAAAGCTGCTGACTTGAACAAGGGCAGTTTTTGGGAATAGGTATCATTATTTTAAGTATTATTTTTGCAGTAAAATAAAATCAATAAATAACATTAAGTAACGCCTATAATATGTTGATATTATTTGTTTATATTGTATTTTATGGTAACGACTTTATTGCCCCATTGCTTGGCTTTATTCACATCATCACCCATATAAATATCAATCTTGTTAGTCCATCGTTTATTCATTTTATCCAATATTTTATAGCTTCCATCCAAACCTTCGATAGAGACTTCTACGCCATTTGTCAGGCCTAATTCAAGAAGATCCCTTGATACCGCGATGGCTTTCATTCCCGGTTTCAGTGTATTGCCCCAAGCGGCAAGATAGGGTGTTGAATCCGTTTCATTGGGGGATGAAGTATAGGCGGTTGCAGTGACTTCTAGACTTTTTGACTGGTTATTAAAATGATATAAAATTATTAGAATGATTAAAGTAGCAACGAATATATAGGCTAATTTAATGTGCTTAGTAGGCTCGATATTGGTTAGCATGAATCTGGGCTAATAAACCAGTTGAGATTTGCTGTGTTGCCCGTTATTTGAATGCAGGCGACAGCAGAGTTTTTAAAGTTAATGACATCAGCATCTTCATTCGCTGTCACCAGCGTTGAAACAACTTTTTGAATATGAGGCAAATGGCCGACATACATTACATTATCGTCGCTAAGTTGTTCTAGCAGTGTATTGGGATCATCATTCGGACTCATGCCGGATAGTTCAGCAACAGTGCTAACGTTGAGTACCTCAGAAAATATAGTTGCTGTTTGCAGCGCTCGTAATTTACCACTATGAAATATTTTACTGATAACGATGTTTTTATCTTTTAGTTTGCTGGCAACGTGATGAGTTTCATTAACTCCAATATCAGATAAAGGCCTTTGTTTATCGATATCTTTGTTAAGTGCAGCACCGTGTTGGCTAAAATAGATCATAATTGACTTTCAAATATAACGCTTCCGATAATAAGCTGTCGATAAAAGTATGATTGTTTGCCTTATTGCTAGCTGATTTTAGATAAATATCAATCGAATCTGACCCTATTGGTTTTTTATTTAAATTCATAACTTACTAATACCAGATATTCTGCGTGTTTTCATATTGTTTAATTACGATAAGCTAATTTTTACTACTTTCATAATTTCAAATTTCATATTAGCAACCAGCTCTGTACTAGGGTAATAAATAATATCGACTCGGGCGCCTTTGAGTGATTTGTATTTTTTCTGACGTTTGTACTTAAACGGTGCATCTGAATCTTCGATTAATACGGTGTTGTGGATCCAATTGCCAACCTGACGTTGTACATGTGATTCCACTTTTTTCATGGAGGAATGAATCAGTTGTTCATGAGTCGCTAAAAACTTTTTAAGGTTTGTCATTGGTGATTAGCTGGCATTTTTATAGCGCTGGTGAAGGATACTGACTCGCTCGACATAGACTTTGGTTTCTTCATAGGGGGGAATGCCATTATATTTTTTCACTGCATTAGGGCCAGCATTATAGGCGGCTGTGGCAAGTTTAATATCACCATTAAAAGCTTGTAGAAGTTGGGCTAGATATTTTGCGCCACCATTAATATTATCGGTAGCATTTAATGCGTTATTAACGCCCAGTTCTTTTGCGGTGGCAGGCATTAATTGCATTAAGCCAGTTGCACCCTTACTTGATTTTGCCTTGGCATTAAATGCTGATTCAGCATGAATTACAGCGCGTACTAAGGCGGGATCAACATTATGAAGATGGGCGGCTAGGGTAATGTCATCGGCATAGGATGTCAGGTTTAGTTTAACCGTATGCCAGTTGATTGTTGAATGTGGATTACAAGCAAAACAGTCAAATTTTAATACTTCATAATCGGTGACATGAGTGGGTTTTTGATCGGTAAAAACCATGCTCTCATCAGATTGTGGGTATTTGTAAATAATAGTTTGTTTACCCGTATTTTTAGTACTAGGTATATTTGAAAACTCGACTACACCATCATTATTTTCACTACGCTGGATCGAGCCTGTTGCCAGTGCCAGTGATGACAGGATCAAAGCGGGAATAATAAAGAGGAATTTATAATGCAGCATAAGGTAATTATGTTGAGTGAATAGGAATGTCGGCAATTTTTTGCTTCCATTCTTTAGGGCCACTTTCATGAACAGATCCACCACGACTATCAACAGCAACTGTGACTGGCATGTTTTCAATAGTGAATTCACGGATCGCTTCCATCCCCATTTCTTCAAAAGCAATAATACGAGATGATTTGATTGCTTTTGATACTAAATAAGCTGAACCGCCAACAGCAATTAAATACACAGATTTATGTTTTTTGATGGAATCAATGGCGGTAGGGCCGCGTTCTGCTTTGCCAATCATGCCTAAAAGGCCTGTTTTTTCTAGCATCATATCGGTGAATTTATCCATCCGTGTTGCGGTAGTTGGGCCAGCCGGGCCAACCACTTCATCTTTAACAGGATCAACAGGGCCGACATAGTAGATAAAGCGATTAGTAAAATCTAAGCCATCGGGTAGTGATTGGCCATTGGCATACAAATCAGCAATTTTTTTATGGGCAGCATCTCGACCGGTTAATAAATGGCCGGACAGTAGCAATGTATCACCGGGTTGCCATTGTTCAATTTCAGCTTGACTAATGCTATCTAAATCAACATGGCGAGTATTTTCAGCTACTTTTAAGGTAATGTCTGGCCAATCAGATAATGAGGGTGGTTCAAATTGAGCTGGGCCCGTGCCATCTAAGATAAAGTGAGTGTGGCGGGTGGCGGCACAGTTTGGAATCATGGCAACGGGTAAGGAGGCCGCATGAGTCGGGTAGTCACTGACTTTGACATCTAATACCGTGGTTAAGCCGCCTAAACCTTGAGCGCCGATGCCGAGTTGATTAATTTTTTCATATAATTCAATGCGTAGTTTTTCAGTGGCAGTATTCGCGCCACGATCGATTAACTCTTGAATATCAATGGGTGCCATTAATGATTCTTTAGCTATTAACATCGCCTTTTCAGCCGTGCCACCAATACCAATGCCTATCATGCCGGGTGGACACCAGCCTGCACCCATTTTAGGCACTGTTTCAAGCACCCAGTCGATTAAGTTGTCACTGGGATTTAGTATGGTAAATTTGGCTTTATTTTCAGAGCCGCCACCTTTGGCTGCAATATGCACTTCAACTTTATCGCCAAGCACTATTTCAGTGTGGATAACGGCAGGGGTATTGTCTTTAGTATTGGTGCGGCTACCAATCGGATCGCAGACTACAGAAGCACGTAAAACATTATCAGGATGCAGATAGGCGCGCCGTACGCCTTCATTGACCATATCATCAAGGCTTTGATCTGTTTGCCACTGTATATCCATGCCCACTTTAATAAAGACATTAACAATGCCGGTATCTTGGCAAATGGGTCGTTGATCTTCAGCACACATTCGTGAATTAACTAAGATTTGTGCAATGGCATCTTTGGCAGCAACAGACTGTTCTTTGTCATAGGCATTGGCCATAGATTGAATGAAATCTTTAGGGTGATAGCAGGCAACAAACTGCAAAGCATCTGCGATGCTATCAATGAAGTCATTTTGTTTAATAACCGTCATATTGCCAACTCCTTATAGTTATTCCCGTTCGGCCTGAGCTTATCGAAGGGTACAATTTGAATATCCTTCGACAAGCTCAGTATGAACGGTTTGATGCTTCAACAAATTACTTAACTTGTAGTCAATAAGCATTGTTTTAGTTTACTTACAACATCTGTTAGTGGGAATTCATCACTTTGACCATTTGCACGGCATTTATATTCAACCATTCCGCTATCGAGTCCACGTTCGCCCAATATTAAACGATGAGGGATGCCAATAAGATCCATGTCAGCAAATGCTACACCGGGACGGAGGCCGCGATCGTCAAATAGAATATCAAATCCTGCTTCGATTAACTGCTCATATAAGCCTTCTGCTGCCTCACGCAAACGTACAGATTTATGCGCATTGATGGGTACTAAGACTACTTGGAATGGGGCAATGGCGAGCGGCCATATAATACCGCGGTCATCATGATTTTGTTCAATAGCAGCGGCGACTACACGCGACACACCAATACCGTAACACCCCATAGTCAGTATTTGTGATTTGCCAGTTTCTGCTAAAACATTAGCATTCAATTTAGTACTGTATTCATTGCCTAATTGGAAGATATGACCCACTTCAACACCACGAGCAATATTCAACGTGCCTTGACCATCTGGGCTTGCATCACCTGCTATAACATTACGTAAATCAGCTGTTTCAGGTTCAGCAAGATCGCGATCCCAGTTCACAGCTGTCAGGTGTTTACCATTTTCATTTGCACCACAAACGAAATCAGCAACATGAGCAGCAGCACGATCAACAATCACAGGAATCGTTAAACCAACAGGGCCAATTGAACCAATATTAGCACCACAGGCTTCAAATACTTGTTCGGGTGTGGCAAAGGTTAATGGTGATGCAACAGCGGAGTGTTTTTCAGCTTTAATTTCATTCAGTTGGTGATCACCACGAAGCACTAAAGCCACTACTGAATCTTGTTCTGAGCCTTCTACTAATAATGTTTTTAAACATTGTTCGGCAGGTAGATGTAAGAATTCACATAGCTGTTCAATGGTATGTTGATTAGGCGTGTCGACAGTTGCCATAGTTGCCGAAGCATTAGGACGATCAGTTGTAGGGGCAATCGCTTCCGCGAGTTCAACATTGGCGGCATAGTCACTTTTATCACTAAAGGCGATCGCATCTTCACCTGAACTGGCTAATACATGAAATTCATGAGAAGCATTGCCGCCGATACTGCCGGTATCTGCTTGAACGGGACGAAAATCTAAACCAATACGTTCAAATATACGAGAATAGGCCTTAAACATATCATCATAAGTTTGTTGCAATGACTCTTGATTAAGATGGAATGAGTAAGCATCTTTCATTAGAAATTCACGAGCACGCATTACCCCAAAACGAGGGCGGATTTCATCACGAAATTTGGTTTGAATTTGATAGAAAGTGATCGGTAATTGTTTGTAGCTACGGATCTCTTGCCTTACTAAATCGGTGATGACTTCTTCGTGGGTTGGGCCATAGCAATATTCACGATTATGGCGATCAGTAATACGGAGTAATTCAGGACCATACTTGTCCCAACGTTTACTTTCTTGCCATAACTCTGAAGGCTGAATCGAAGGCATGAGCAATTCTTGGGCACCGGCATTTGCCATTTCTTCTCTGACAATATTTTCAACTTTACGTAGCACCCTCAAACCCATTGGGAGCCATGTGTAGAGACCAGATGCTAGGCGACGAATAAGGCCGGCACGAAGCATCAGTTGATGACTGATGATTTCGGCATCTGCTGGCGTTTCTTTTAAGGTGGCGATAAGTAGTTGTGAAGTGCGCATGTGTTACATTCAATCCTGAAGTTAGAAGGTTTAAAGCGTTTAAAAAGTGCTGTGGTTCCAGCCCCAATTCTGTCTTTCAGAATCAGTCATGCTGATATAGATTCGATCACCAGCAATACCTAGTTGATCGGTAATTAATGAGCACAGCACATCAGAAAATGCACTTCGATCATTGGGTAAGCCTAAAGCACGGTAATCTAAAAAAGCCGCCGGGGCATCACTACCTGACATCATCATATTGGCTTGCGTTTCGACGGCGACCATGACATAGGTTTCAGGTTTGCCTGCTGCTTTAGAAACGGTTTGGCTCGCCGCTTTTAATAACGCGGCTTCATCATTAATAGTTTGGTTAGTCACAATATTTAAATAGGGCATAGCAGGCTCCTTATTGGCAAAATTCTTTAATGCTTTGTTGCTGTTGTTTGATTTTTTGCTGGCGATCTTCTTCTTTTAATCGAATTATATTTCCATCTTCATCAATTGAGCGTCGGCCGGGATTATCTTGATATTGTTGCAGATTACGTTTGGCCGTTTGGCAATTTTGTTGGCGAATATTTTCTTGTTCAGCTGATCGCGCTGCCTGTTTTCGCTGTTCACCTTGTGCTTTTCTATCTGTTGATTGCTGTTCTATTAGCTGATCAATTTGTTGTTGCGCTTTATTGGGATCGATGGCAGGTGGTGGTGGTGCTTTAATCAGTTCAACTTGTTGCTCTTTAGGAGGGATTTGTGAATAATGTGTTTCGCCATTTTCGTCTACCCATTTATATACATTTGCAGATGCATTAGTTGTGCAGATAAACAGCACTAAAAAAAGACAGTATTGACGTAGATAAGGTATAAACATATTCCATTGCCTATAAAAGTTAGAGTTAAACCCTGATTTTACGCTAAACCAGTGAATCATAAAATGTCTGATATATCACAAAAATTCGAAAAACATATTGAAATTGATAGTCAGGGTGCTATTGCAGTCGATTTATTGGCTGAAAAAACCGGATTATCTAAACAATTAGTCAAACAAGTCATGCAAAAAGGCGCAGTATGGGTGACGAAAGGCAAAAAAACACAACGACTTCGCCGCGCTAAAAAAATATTGAACAGCGGTCAAACAGTGCATGTTTATTATGACCCGCATGTATTAGCAATGCTGCCATCAGAACCTGAGTTGATTGTAGACGAAGGTCATTACAGTATCTGGAATAAACCCTATGGTTTACTGTCGCAAGGTTCAAAGTGGGGTGATCATTGCACTATTACCCGTTGGGCCGAGCAGCATTTGAAACCACAGCGTTCTAGTTTTGTGGTGCATCGGCTTGATAGGGCCGCCAATGGCTTAATTATTGTTGCTCATGAGAAAAAGGCTGCTGCTTTATTATCGGCATTATTTCAACAACGAAAAGTCGATAAACGTTATCAGATATGGGTGCATGGGCAGTTTCAATTTGAAAACAATACCAGAGTGGACTCCGATATTGATGGTCGATCTGCGGTTAGTTATTTTTCCTTAGTTGACTATCATGCCGATCAAAATAGGTCTGTGCTAGAGGTTAATATTGAAACCGGTCGAAAGCACCAAATTCGACGCCATAGTGCTGAATTAGGCTTCCCTGTTATCGGTGATCGAATGTATGGAAAACAGGGCGATAAAGAGGACTTACAATTAACCGCATACTATTTATCTTTTAAGTGTCCATATGGCCATAATCAGAAAGAGTTCAATTTATTGGGACAATGAATATTGACAGCGCTAGTCAGGTAAGAGTAATTTTATATGTAAGATTAAAGGGAGATAAAGCATTATGAGTGATGCAGAGAATTCGGAAGAAGAAAAATATATGGGGGTGGAAAACCGCCAGGGTGAACGTCGTTCCGGTCACGACCAACGTGACATGATTCGCTTTGAAATTGATAAAGAAGATCGTCGTTCAGGAAAGGATCGTAGAAAATCTGCAACTTCATGGGGAACAGATAAGCCCGTATAAATAATTGGCTTTAATGAAAGGTTCAATAGCCTAAATAGCGTGCCATTTGGTAAAAACCGGTACTAATACACCACGCTAAAGTCAGTGGCCAAGCTAGTGATAAGGCGGTATACCACGCCGTCTTAGCTTCGGCACGTAGGGTGGCAATCGTTGCCAAGCAAGGGGTGTAAATCAGTGTGAATAACATAAAACTATAGGCTTGTACCCAGTCTATTTGCTGAGCAATACCTTGCATTAATGATGTGCCTTCTAAGCCATAAATAACGGCTAAAGCACCAATTACTATTTCTTTGGCAACAAATCCAAATATCAATGCGACTGTCAGTTCTGGATTGATACCGGCAGGTGATAAAACCGGTGATAAAAATTCACCAATCCAACCAGACCAACTTGCAGAACTTGCGGGTTCAACACCATAAGGCATATTAGTAACAATCCAAACTAGGATCACACCGATAGTGATAAATTTAGTGGCACGATGTAGGAAATGGCTGATCTCATGCCAACCACGCAATATCATTTGCCGAAATGTAGGGAAGCGATACGGCGGCAACTCAAGAGCGAAAGGTTCTTGGCTGTTGAATTGGCCTTTGAATAACAGAGCAGTCAAGATGACTACTGCAAAGGTCATCAGATAGAGACTGAATAAGACTAGCGGGGCCTGACTAGGAGAAAATAACGCTGTAGTCATAAAGACAAATACTTGTAATCGAGCACTACATAGTGAGAATGGAATCACCAGCATAGTTAATAGGCGTAAACCTCGGCTACGCATTGTTCTAGTGCCCATTAAGGCGGGAACATTACAGCCAAACCCCATTAATAACATCACAAAGCTACGGCCATCTAATCCTAAGCGTGTCATCATTGCATCCATTAAAAATGCTGCACGTGATAGATAACCACTATCTTCAATGATGGCCATAAATAAGAAAAAAACAATAACAATGGGTACAAAAGAGGCGACGGTGGCAACACCATTAAAAACACCTCCAATTAGGAAGCTATTTAATAATGGCGGTAAGCTTGAAAATAGTGGTACTAAAGCAATGTCACGGAATCCTTCTAATAGCCAAGCAACACTATCTTGTAGTGGGGCACCTATTGTATAGACGGCTTCAAACATGGAATACATGATAGTAAAAAACAACGGTAAACCGAGCCATGGATGGAGCATAATGCTATCGATTTTTTCCGTGGTCGAATGGCTTGTTTGTACCGGCACATCGACACTTTGGTGAATAATTTTATCTAATTTATCTTCGACTTGTTGATCCACTGCAAAGTCTTTTTCTAAAGAGATCGTCGCTATTGCTTGACTATTTTGAAGTTCAGTTTCAATCAGTTGGTATGCTTCACTATAACCGTGGCCATATTTAGCGCTTAGCAGGGTAGTGGGGTAGCCTAATTCATCACCTAATTGTTGGGTATCGATAGTAATACCCAATTGTTGAGCTTCATCAGCCATATTAAGCAGTAATACAGCAGGCAGGCCCAACGATTTAAGTTGTAGGGCTAAAGTGAGTTGTCGATCTATCTGAGTGGCATTGGCAACAATAAGAACTAGGTCAACCGTATTATTACAAAGGAAGTGTCGGACGACTTGTTCATCATCAGAGAAGCCATGTAGATCGTAGATGCCGGGCAGATCGACCAGCTCGGTCATATTGCCAGCTAATAGCAGTTTTGCACTTAGTAAATCGACAGTAACACCGGGCCAGTTTGCCACTTTGGCACTAGCGCCACTCATGCGGTTAAATAGGGTTGATTTACCCGCGTTTGGCATGCCGATTAAGGCAATGCGTTTCATATAATACCCAAACTATTTGAAAATGCAGGTTTCAGAGCTACATTAAGAAGATCAGGGCAAGGCGCAATATGTAGGGAAGGACTAGTCCTTTTCAAATGTTGCAACACGGTACTGACCTTCTTGCTGAGCTCCCAAAGGGCAAGCTGATAAGTCATCATTTTTTTTGTTATAAAACCTTGAATTAGAGTAACTAATTCTTCAGTTTTAAGCCTTAAATATGGTTGGTTTTCATCTTGCTGAATCATGTATTTCCAAGTGGCTTGGGTATACAACCTCGATATTGTCAGCATCTTGTTGGCGTAGCATCACTTCAGTATTGCCTAGTTTTAAATGAAGAGGGCCATTGAATGGGGCGGTACGAACGACTTTGATTGATTTCCCTACACGGAATCCGAGTGCATTTAAACGGAATTGAAATCCCGAATCTGCATTTAATGCTTGTACTGTTGCGGTTTGACCAGCACTAAGGGAGGATAGAAGTTGTAATTGTACTGTTGCCATTGCATACTCAAATCTAAATGATAATGATTATCATATAGGTTTCGATCAGATAAAACAATATTTTTAGAGTTCTAGCTAAGAATTTCTGGCACAAATAAAAAGGCCACGATAATCGTGGCCTTTTAAAACTTTATCTTAAGTAAAGCTTAGACTAGTAATGGCGCAATAACCAAACTAACGATTGCCATCACATTGATCAAAATGTTCATCGCAGGACCAGAGGTATCTTTTAACGGATCACCTACGGTATCGCCGACAACAACAGCCGTATGGACATCAGAGCCTTTACCGCCAAGATTACCTTTTTCAACGTGTTTCTTAGCGTTGTCCCATGCACCACCTGCATTAGCCATCATCAATGCCATCATGACACAACAAATTAATGCACCACCCAGCATGCCGCCTAAAGCTTCAGGGCCGAGTCCAAATCCAACAACAACTGGTGCACCAACGGCTAATACGCCGGGCATGATCATTTTATTTAATGCTGCTTTAGTGGCAATATCGACACAACGAGCGGTATCAGGTTGTGCGGTACCTTCTAATAAGCCAGGAATTTCTCTAAATTGACGACGAATTTCATGGATCATGTCGAAAGCCGCATCTCCCACCGCTCGCATCGTCATTGCACTGACTAAGAATGGGAAAATACCACCAAGGAACATACCAACTAACACAATAGGATCATTGATGATAAGTTGCATTGCCTCAGCACCTTGCTTGATTAATTCGACATTGACTGTTTCGATATAAGCACTGATTAATGCTAACGCTGCCAATGCCGCAGCACCAATGGCAAAACCCTTACCGATAGCAGCGGTAGTATTACCTAACTCATCTAAAGAATCGGTAATTTCGCGAGTTTCTTCACCCATTTCAGCCATTTCAGCAATACCACCTGCATTGTCGGCAACGGGGCCATAGGCATCAATTGCCATGGTGATACCCACGGTAGCCAGCATCCCTACAGCAGCAATACCGACACCATAAAGACCGGCATAATCACTGGAGATAAAGATAATTCCGGCAATGGTAAGCACTGGAATAGCAACAGACTCCATGCCTAAAGCCAAACCACTTATAAGAACAGTAGCGGGACCTGTTTCGCCATCTTTAGCGAGTTTTCTGACAGGGGCACCACCGGTGTAATATTCAGTCACTAGACCGATGATAATCCCACCAACAGCACCGACTAAAACGGCAATCCATAAATTCACTGTACCGCCTAATTGAGTAATAAGAAGGTAGGCAACAGCGATAAATAGTAGGGATGAGCCCATGGTGCCAATACGTAATGCTACTTCTGGGCTTTTAGCTGAGAAAACTTTAACAGCATAAATACCAGCAATGGAGCACAGTAAGCCAATTGATGCTAATGCTAATGGCATAAACATTAATGTTTGCTTGCTATCAGCCAGTGTTGCGATAGCAGCTGCACTCATGGTGGCAGCAATTGCGATACTCGCAATCATTGAACCACAGTAAGACTCGAAAATATCCGAGCCCATACCAGCGACATCACCAACATTATCGCCTACGTTATCAGCGATAACACCTGGATTACGAGGGTCATCTTCAGGGATTCCTGCTTCAATTTTACCTACTAAATCGGCACCAACATCGGCACTCTTAGTAAAGATGCCACCACCAACACGTGAGAACAAGGCAACTGAAGATGCCCCCATACCAAAGCCATGAAGAACATGAGCAGTATGTGGATCACCACCAAATACTAAATACAACAAACCTAAACCGAGGAGTCCCATTGATGCGACAGTTAATCCCATAATTGAGCCACCAAAGAAAGCAACGGTTAATGCTTCTGAGGCCCCTTGTTCTTTAGCTGCGGTTGCAGTACGAACATTTGCTTGGGTAGCTGAATACATACCAATATAGCCCGCACTACCTGAACAAACAGCACCTAGGAAAAAGGCAAAGGCTGTATTCCAACCTAGATCAGAAAGACCAAGTGCGGCAATACAGACCACACAGAAAATAGCGAGACGAGAATATTCTGCTTTCATGAATACCATTGCGCCTAAATGAATTTGGTCGCCAATTTCAATGACCTTTCCTGTTCCTGCTGGTGCTGCTTTCATTTTGTTATAAACCAAAAACGCGCAAAATAAACCAAAAACCCCCAGTAATACTGGTAGGTAATTCAATGATGACATAGGGCCAAACCTCACTATTCTAGTTGTGTATTAAAAGATGTAACGATGTAAATCCTAATTTTGTAAAGCATTCCTGCGAGACTTTTTATACCTGTATCTAGGGGATGTGTAAAGTAAACAGTCGGTTTGTAAAAAAATGAATAAGATAATTTATGGTTGAGTGGCTTATTTTTGCCCTAATTGGTGCCTTTACAGGAATCTTTGCTGGATTGCTCGGTTTGGGTGGTGGTTTGATCATTGTGCCGGCATTGTTATTCGTTTTCAGTTGGCAGGGTTTGCCTGAGTTATATCTCATTCATATGGCGATTGGTACATCTTTAATGACAATTACCATTACTTCCCTATCATCGACCTATGCCCATCATCAAGATCAGCATGTTGATTGGTTATTGGTTAAAAGACTGGCACCGGGGTTGGTTATCGGTAGCTTTATTGGTGCTTTTGTCGCGACGATATTAACTAGCTCTTTACTACAACAGTGTTTTGCTGTTTATGTCCTTTTAACGGCGATTAGTATGTGGTGGTCAATTGTGCCTGTGGCTGATAGTTATTTGCTTAATCGAGCACCATTATTTGGGTTTTCGACTCTGGCAGGTTTTATCTCAGCATTAGTTGGGATAGGAGGTGGCTCTTTAGTGGTGCCTTATTTAATTATGGCTAAACAATCTATCAGGAGGGCTATTGGCAGCTCCGCAGCATGTGGTTTTGCGATATCTGTTGCAGCGGTCATTGGTTTTATGGCGTTTGGTCAAACACAAGAAATACCCAAGACAGTATGGCAAACAGGGTTTATTCATTGGCAGGCCTTTTTAGGCATTATCGCCACCAGTACCTTGTTTTCTTTTTTTGGGGCAAAGTTGGTTAAGCATTTACCGGTCAATATATTAAAGCGCTTATTTTCATCAATATTACTGGTGGTTGCTATTTACCTATTTAGCTAATTTTAGATTAACTGTTTGAACAACAAATCGTGAAAAACAAGTGGTTTTCTTATATAATGATCGCGTTTATTCAACGCTATTTGGAGCACTTCATATGAATCTTGACCGCGTCGGTTCAGGTAAAAACCTTCCTGATGATATTAATGTCATCATCGAAATTCCTTCTCACTCTGATCCTGTCAAATATGAGGTGGATAAAGAAACAGGTGCGTTGTTTGTTGACCGCTTTATGAATACGGCCATGTTTTACCCTTGCAACTATGGTTATGTTCCTCATACCCTGTCAGATGATGGTGATCCAGTTGATGTGTTGGTCATGAGTCCGTATGCATTACTATCAGGCTCTGTTGTGCAATGTCGTCCAGTTGGTATGTTGAAAATGACTGATGAGTCAGGTGAAGATGCAAAAATCGTTGCAGTGCCACATGATGTAATGTACGACGATATACAAGATATTGGTGATATATCTAAACGTAAGCTTGATAAATTAGCGCACTTTTTTGAGCACTATAAAGATTTAGAAAAAAATAAATGGGTTAAAGTTGAAGGTTGGGTTGATATTAAAGAAGCTAAAGCAGAAATTATGAACAGCCTTGCAGCATTTAACGCATTAGCTGATGAAGACAAACCTAAGTTCTAAATTTAGAGTTTAAATGTAAGATCTAACGGCGAACTTGGACTTTATTACCCGGTTCGCCGATTTTTTATCTGTCAATCAGGTTCCATTAAATGACTACTCTTATTTTACAAGGCACAGCACTCACACAGCATGATGCTGAGGTTATCTCAGCAGAAGTTTCCGCTGAACTTAGCATCAGTGAAATTTACTCAACCATTAAAACTGACTCGAATATTAGTTTAGAGTTAATTCAACAATGGCGGGAGCAATATGCGTTTGATATTAATCTACTACCAGAAGGTTTTATTGCTACAGAAACACAGTTATTAGTTACTGATATGGATTCAACATTGATTAGCATTGAATGTGTTGATGAAATTGCCGACTTTATTAATGTTAAACCACAAGTAGCAGAAATCACCGAAGCTGCAATGCGGGGTGAGATTGATTTTGAAACTTCGTTACGCCAACGCGTGTCTTTATTGAAAGGCTTGGAAGTCAGTGCGTTAGAAAAAGTCTATGAGCAACGGTTGCAATTAAATCCGGGTGCTGAAATTATGCTAAAAGCTTTGCAACAACAAGGTATTAAGACTGCGTTAGTTTCAGGTGGTTTTACCTTCTTTACGGAGCGATTAAAACAACGGCTTAGTTTAGATTTCACCATGGCTAATGTATTGGGTGAACATCGTGGCCGATTAACCGGTGAAGTGATTGGTGATATCTGTGGCGCGCAATCAAAAGCAGACTTTTTATTAGCTCATTGTGACAAATTGGCGATAACACCATCACAAGTCGTGGCAATGGGTGATGGTGCTAATGATTTATTGATGATGGATGAGGCGGGGCTGAGTATTGCTTATCATGCCAAACCTAAAGTTCAGTCTGAAGCGATGACAGTATTAAATTATTGTGGGCTAGAAGGTGTGTTGGGATTGTTGCAGCTTAACTTTAACTAGCATAAGCTTGAAATTGTAATAATAACCCTCATATAGAAGATGGGTAAAAATTAATATTAAAATGGGGTTTCTAAGATGGATGTAATGGATCATATTAAACAAGCAGTCGAATCTAATTCGGTCATTTTGTTTATGAAAGGATCGCCAGATTTTCCACAGTGTGGTTTTTCGAGTCGTGCATCACAAGCTGTATCAGCATGTGGCGCGGAGTTTGCTTACATAGATGTGTTGGCAGAACCTGAAGTGCGGGCAAATTTACACCGTTATGCAGATTGGCCAACGTTTCCACAATTATACGTGGGTGGTGAGTTAGTCGGTGGTTGTGACATTGTGATGGAAATGTTTGAAAGTGGTGATTTAAAAACATTAATTGAACAAGTGAGTAGTAAATAACAATGAGCGATAAGCATGATCATGATTGGCATGGTGATAACCAATTAGCGGTTGCACCGTCAAAGCCAGAATTGAAACAGCCACCGAAATATTGTGTGGTGATGATCAATGATGACTATACGCCGATGGATTTTGTGATTGAAGTATTAGAAGGCTTATTTAGTATGGGCAGTGAAAAGGCCACTCGCACAATGATGCAAGTTCATACTGAAGGTCAGGCACCTTGTGGTATTTTCACCTTTGAAATTGCCGAAGCCAAAGTGGAACAAGCCAATAGTTATGCTCAACAGCATGGTCATCCATTGCAATGCACAATGGAAGAAGAATAACGTAAGTCAATTAAGTTATGTCAGATTAAAGAGGCAGAAAAATGTTAAGTAAAGAGCTCGAACAAACATTAAGCCAAGCTTTTAGTTATGCACGCAAGCGGTCGCATGAGTTTTTGACGGTTGAGCATTTATTATTGGCATTGCTCGAAAATGGTCAAGCCTTAGCCGTATTGACAACATGTGAAGTAGATGTAGCAAATTTAAGACAAGAATTAACGGATTTTCTTGCTGATAATTTAACGACGTTATCTGAAGATAGTGAGCGTGAGACACAGCCTACATTAGCTTTTCAGCGTATTCTTCAACGTGCCGTTATGCATGTACAATCCTCTGGCGGCAATGAAGTTACCGGTGCCAATGTTTTAGTATCTATTTTCTCTGAGCAACAATCACAAGCAGTTTATCTGCTACAAAAACAGGATGTTACTCGCTTAGATGTGGTTAATGCTATTAGTAGTGGCGGTGTTGAAGATGTCATAGAGCTACAAGCTGATGATGTGTCAGAACAAACAGCAACAACAGATAACAAAGATCCATTGAGTTTATATGCTGACAATCTCAATGTGAGAGCGGAAGAGGGCAAGATTGATCCTCTTATTGGTCGTGAGAATGAGGTTGAGCGTACCCTGCAAATTTTGTGTCGTCGCCGTAAAAACAATCCCTTATTTGTCGGAGAGGCTGGTGTCGGAAAAACAGCACTGGCAGAGGGACTTGCTAGGCGCATTGTATTAGAAGATGTGCCTGAAATATTAAAAACGGCTGTTATTTATTCCCTTGATATGGGTGCTTTGGTTGCAGGTACAAAATACCGAGGTGATTTTGAAAAACGTTTGAAAGCCTTACTGCGAGAAATTAAAAAACAAGATGATGCAATCTTATTTATTGATGAGATCCATACTTTAATTGGTGCTGGATCAGCGGGTAGCAGTGCGATGGATGCCGCTAATTTACTGAAGCCTTTGCTCGCTAATGGTGAATTGAAATGTATTGGTTCGACGACCTATAAAGAATACCGAGGCATTTTCGAACATGATCATGCTTTGACTCGTCGTTTCCAAAAAATTGATGTGCCTGAACCTACTGTTGAGGAAACAATACAAATTCTAAAAGGGCTTAAGCCTGGCTTGGAAGCGCATCATGATGTGCGTTATAACAGTGCCGCATTGAAACAAGCAGCAGAACTTGCTGACCGCCATATTAACGATAGATTTTTACCTGATAAGGCAATTGATGTGCTGGATGAAGTCGGTGCGGCTCAGCGGATATTACCGAAGTCAAAACGCAAAAAAATGATTGGTGTGACCGATATACAAAATATTGTGGCTAAAATTGCGCGCATTCCAGCTAAAACGGTTAATAATGCTGATAAAGATAATCTACTTAATCTGGAAAAAAATCTCAAACACGTTATTTTTGGCCAAAATGAAGCGATTGCGACATTAGCATCGGCCATCAAAATGGCACGATCTGGTTTGGGGCATCCAGAACGGCCAACCGGCGCATTCTTATTTGCTGGCCCTACCGGTGTGGGTAAAACAGAAGTCACGCGGCAATTGGCTCATAATTTAGGGGTGGAACTGATTCGCTTTGATATGTCTGAATATATGGAAAGCCATACTGTTTCACGTCTGATTGGTGCTCCTCCCGGCTATGTAGGTTATGACCAAGGTGGATTATTGACCGAGGCCGTTACTAAACAACCACATGCGGTGTTATTGCTAGATGAAATAGAAAAAGCGCATCCCGATGTATTTAATCTATTATTACAAGTGATGGACCATGGTACGTTGACTGATAATAATGGCCGTAAGGCAGATTTTCGTCATGTCGTATTAGTGATGACCAGTAATGCTGGTGCTCAAGAAATGGGCCGGTCTTCAATGGGCTTTACTGAGCAAAATCATCAGTCCGATGGAATGGAAGTGATTAAACGAGCATTTAGCCCAGAATTCCGCAATCGTTTAGATGGAATTATTCAATTTAAGGCATTAGATTCAGATGCTATTCTACGTGTTGCTGATAAAGCGGTGCTGGAATTGGAGATGTTGCTACAAGATAAAAATGTCACGCTTGAAATCGACAATGATGCTCGGACATGGCTTGCTGAACATGGATATGATGTGAAAATGGGTGCACGGCCGATGGCTCGACTTGTTCAGGAAAAAATTAAACGGCCACTTGCTGATGAGTTGTTATTTGGTAAATTAAGCGAAGGCGGTCACGTTAGAGTGATACTTCGTGATGGTGAATTAGCGCTCGATTTAATAACAGAAACAGAATCTGTATAAAGGCTTTATTTTCACACAGGATAGTAGCTACTATCGGTGTGAAAAGCGATATAACTGAATATCATTAATCACTAATTTAGAAAAGTTATTCACCACTTAGTTCGGTTTGTAATTATTTTTATAAAGAAGTAGTTGTAACTAGTTGTTCTATAAAAGACTGTTTGTAAGTTATTGAAAAATAACAATTAAATCTGAGGCGGTTAAAAAGCAACCATTTAGGAGTGATAGCTTATATAGAAAGGGATTAGGGTTTAACTGGCAAGTTAATCACAGAGTTATCCACAGATAATGTGGGTAACTTTATAGGGTTTGTTAGCCTGAAGATATCGTGTGAATAAATTAGAGTTCTATCCCTTTTTGAGCTTTAATTCCAGCACGAAAAGCATGCTTTATATCTTCAATCCGACTGACAGTATCAGCAGCTTCAATCACCGTGTCGGGAGCGCCACGACCAGTAATGATGACGTGTTGCATTGCTGGTCTGTTAGCAATATCCGTTAATACAGTATCAATATTAAGGTAGTTCATTTTGAGTACAATATTGAGTTCGTCTAATAGCACGACATCAATAGCGGGATCTTGAAGTAGCTTTTTGCAAATATCCCACCCCGCTGTGGCCGAAGCAATATCTTGTTCTAAATTTTGGGTATCCCAAGTGAATCCATCGCCGGTTACATGATAGTCAACTTCATCTGGAAAACGTCTGAAAAAGGATTCTTCACCAGTGCTAAAAGCCCCTTTGATAAATTGCACAATGCCAATGCGCATATCGTGTCCTAATGCACGGGCGACCATGCCAAAACCAGATGAGCTTTTACCTTTGCCGTTACCCGTTATAACGAGTAATAAGCCTTTGTCTTTATCGGCTTGTTGAATACTTTCATCAACAACCTCTTTTTGTCGCTTCATACGTTGTTGATGGCGCTTATTTTTATCTAAGTTAGTCATAAGCTATCTTTAAAACGATGGCGGATAAACAATTATATACTCGTCATTGCTCATAATGCAGCTTATGCCGTTTGTGGTGAGCTTGTCGAAGCATAGAGCTTAGTTCTATCATCTTCGACAAGCTCAGGATGAACGGTATTTAAAGTTTAACGATTTGTTAATTCAATACCAATATATCCAGCCATTCCTAATGCTTGAAAACCATAGGCAGGTTCATAAGTTTTATTAGCAAAATTGTCGATACGGGTGAATATGCGAGTATTGTTATTCAGTTTATAATTTGCTGCTAGATTGATAACACTATAGCCGCCTGTTTTGACGCGGGCTCCTAGGCCATCAATATCACGGCGACTACCGGTGTGTAATAAACTTGTAGTTAGCGTCATTTTATCAGTTGGTCTATATTCAACATCTATACTTGCTTTATGTTTAGGCCGACGAAGTAGTTCTTTGTCATCTTCATCTTTAGTGCGGGTAAAAGTATAGTTAAGGCTAATATCAAGTTTAGCGTGTGCAGTAATGCTAAGACTATTTTCGATGCCATACATATTAACATTATCATGGTTAATTGTTGTGCTATTGAAGCCAGGTAAGAAGATGGTGGTGATTAAATCATCAATATCTGTTCTGAAATAAGTAAAACTATTCTTAATGCGGTTTTGCCATAGTGATTGGTCAAAGCCTATTTCCCAGCCTTTACTTGTTTCTGGATCGAGAGCAGGGTTGCCTCTAAATTCACTGCCGAAATTATTTGGGGTGTGTCCAAATAATTGGAATAAAGAAGGTGCTTTATATCCTGTGCCATAAGCGACATGAAGGCGTGTATTATCGGTGGCTTGATAACTTGCTGTTGCACGATAGCTAACTTCAGAATCAATATTGTCAGGATCATCGTAACGCATGCCTATCGTTGCAAATAAGTGATCATTAAATGTAATTTGATCTTGAATGTATGCTGATTTAGTTTTTCTATCGGCATTGGTTAATTGATCAATGGTAAAGAGACCAAAGGCAGTAAAACCTTCTGAATCCATTTCTTCATCTTCATGTTCAAATCCAATGGTAATGATTTGCTGGTCAAACAAAAACAAATCATTTTGCAAGCTTATTTTGGTCTTTTCACCGTCAAAATCAGTGCGGTCTAATGTGCCAAAAGGGTTGTCGCGATGATTACGGTTTTTACGTTTAATATTTGATTGACTTAGTGAAAGTGTCGGTTGCCATCGGCCTTGGGCAAAATCACCTTTAAATTCGGCACCAAGATAAAGCTGATCGCTGTCATTGCTTGCATCAGGATCTTCAACAGTATTTCCACCAAAATCAAAACCATCATCAATATCTGTTTCAGTTTCGATATAACGAGCCGTTATATTGGCTTCAAATGTGGTTGAAGGCTGCCAGCCTAGTTTGGCTGAAAAAACTTTATTATCATAACCATCTTGTTCAATAGTACTGGCTGGCGCCAACCTTTTTTGTGCGGCAATACTGTCCCCATCTGTTTTGAGTAAGCCAATGGTTGCTGAGTAATTTAGTACAGCGGTGGAACCGGACAAAGCCAAAGTTTCATGATGTGTTGAATGCATGCCGGCTTCAATTTTAGTGCGTACTTTTAATTCACCGTTACCTTTTTGGGTTCTAATGTGGATAACACCACCAATTGCATCAGCGCCATACAGTACACTCTGGGAACCACGAACAATTTCGATACTAGCTATATCTTCAAGTAAAAAATGTGCAAAATTGAAAGCACCATTAGGTGAACTTGGATCATTCATTTCAATGCCATCAATTAATACCAAAGTGTGATCAGAATTACTACCCCGCATAAAAATAGATGTTTGTGAGCCTTTGATTCCAGATTGGACTAAATGTAATCCAGGGATATCCTGTAGTGCATCTGTTAGGGTTTGAAATTGATGTCGTTCAATATCATCTGCAGAAATAACGGTGACAGAACTTCCTAATTGATTAATATTGCTTGCTGTTCGTGTGGCTGTGACTACGATTGATTCAAGTTCAGTCGATGACTCAGCAAAGACAGGATTAGTGAAGGGTAAAGCAAAAGGGATTAAAACTAAGTGTCGATAAGACATAGTGTTGTACCTATAGTTAATGCTCGATATCCACCCGGGATCGAGTAATTAAAATAACCATAAGCAGGGGCAAGAAACATGTTTTTACTGCCCTATAAAGCCCACCGCAATATGGTCGTGAAGTTGCAGTAGGCCGGTCTCCGGACTCATGAGAGTGGTTGTTATGATCACGTTCTCTCAATTACCGTTGCGGGGGCAGTGTTGGATTAGCAAAATATTGCTTGCTCACCAACTTCCCGATTATCCCTAAAATAATTAAGGCACCTATCGCAGGTTGGGCAGAGTATTCTTTAGTAGAAATATTGTCAATTTCTAGTTAAAAAAATGGTTATAAAGTGTATTACAAAAAATAGCAGTTCACATTTATATTCTATTAGGGTTAGAATACGGTATTCATAAAAAAAACAATGATATAGCGTAATGTCTGAAACTAGTCGTGAACAAGGATTAATCGACCAGATTGCAATTCTGGAGGTGCAGCAATTGAAGTTGCAATCGATTATCGATTCTACCGTTGATGCGATAATTACAATTACGGATCAAGGTATTGTGGAATCGTTTAATAAGGCCGCTGAAACAATGTTTGGCTATCCTACTGACGTGGTTATTGGACAAAATATCAAAATATTGATGCCGGAACCGTATTCATCAGAGCATGATGGTTATTTAGCCCATTATCTGAAAATAGGGGAGCAAAAAATTATTGGCATTGGTCGTGATGTTGAGGGGCGACGCATTGATGGCAGTATTTTTCCTATACGGCTTTCAGTGAATGAAGTGCCGAATTCTGAACCTAAAATTTTCACGGGCATTATCAGAGATATTACTCAGAGGAAAAAAGCCGAGAATGAACTTATAAGTGCACTGAATGAGTTGACAGAAAAGCAAACATTGTTAGATGACGAAGAAAAAATGGCTCGCTATGTATTTGAAAATATTACGGCCAGCAATAATGCCTTTATTCCGGAATTGACATCTTGGAGTGAACCGATGATGTCATTTAGTGGTGATTTGATGTTGTCAGCTATCTTGCCATCAGGTGTACTTCGTGTGATTTTATGTGATTTCACGGGTCATGGATTGCCTGCAGCGATTGGTGCCATACCTGTTGCATCGATTCATAATGCGATGGCACAAAAAGGTTTGCCGCTAGAAGCATTGATGAATGAACTCAATTATAAATTGGGTGCATTATTGCCGACGGGGATTTTTAGCTGTATTGCAGGCATTGATTTTGATGAAACCCGAACTCATGGGTATGTCTGGAATGCAGGATTACCAGAGGTGGTATTAGTGAGTAATAAGGGTGAGATTAAACAGCGGATTAGGTCTAACCATTTACCGCTAGGGGTAAAGGGATATAGTAAAGAAGAATTACTCTGTGAAGAGATTAACCTTGAAATAGGTGATGCCATTTATATGTACACTGATGGATTAACAGAAGCTGAAAATAATCAGGGTGAAATGTTTGGCCAACAAAATTTTGAACAATTATTAACAAGTGAAATGAATGAGGATGGCCGACTCATTGAGATCAGAAATGAACTCGGTAAATTTGTCGGAGACGTGCCACCAACAGACGATATTTCACTGGTTGAAATAAAAACACTAGTCACAACAGATAAAATTACCTTAGAATCTTAGTTTTTTCGATTCGATAATCACTAACATGACAACAGAATATCAAGATAAAGGTTTTGCAACTCGTGCCGTGCGTGCTGGTCAACAGCGCACCAATGAGCAAGAGCATGCTGAGCCTATCTTTCCGACCTCTAGTTATGTTTTTGACAGTGCAGAGCAAGCTGCAGCACGCTTTAGTGGTGATGATGCGGGGAATATATACTCAAGGTTCACGAATCCTACGGTACGTAACTTTGAACAAAGATTAGCCTCATTAGAAGGTGCTGAATCGGCAGTGGCAACTTCATCAGGCATGTCTGCAATTTTGTCGACCTTTATGGGTTTATTGTCCGCTGGTGATCATATTGTCTCTTCTCGGAGCCTGTTTGGAACAACACGAATATTATTTGATAAATATTTGGCAAAGTTTGGAATTAGCACTGATTATGTTGCCTTAACTGATCTTGAAGCTTGGCAAAAAGCAATTAAGGCGAATACCAAAGCTTTATTTTTAGAAACACCATCAAATCCATTAAATGAAATTGCTGATCTTGCCGCATTATCAGCATTGGCTAAGGCAAATGATTGTCTATTAATTGTCGACAACTGTTTTTGTACGCCGGCATTGCAACAACCATTGGCATTAGGTGCTGATATTGTTGTGCATTCGGCCACCAAATATCTGGATGGGCAAGGCCGGTGTGTTGGTGGTGCTGTTGTCGGTAATGGTGAATTGGTTGGCGAAGAAGTTTACGGCTTCTTACGCACTGCCGGACCAACAATGAGCCCATTTAATGCTTGGACGTTCTTAAAAGGTTTGGAAACTCTGGACTTACGAATGAAGGCTCATTCAGCATCAGCACTGCAATTGGCGCATTGGTTAGAGCAACAGCCAAAAATAAGCAAAATATTTTATGCCGGTCTGGAAAATCATCCTCAATATGATTTAGCTAAACAGCAGCAATCTGCCTTTGGAGGGATTATTGCATTTGAAGTTCAAGGTGGACAAGCGGCAGCATGGAAATTAATCAATGCAACACAGTGGTTGTCTATTACGGCTAATTTGGGTGATACCAAAACAACTATTACTCACCCTGCGACGACAACCCATGGCCGACTCTCTGATGAAGAGTGCGCACAATCAGGTATTAGCGATGGTTTATTACGGATCTCAGTTGGATTAGAAAACGTTGAAGATATTCAGGCAGATCTACAACGTGGTTTAACTTTATTGTAAACAATTATTCGCTGTCTATTTTTATCAACTCACCAAAGCTTAAGCTTCATTATATTTGTTACCAATAACGGCATAAAAACTGCATAAGTCACCTTAACTTAGTCATACCACGCCAAAAATCCGTCTTTATAATTCAGATGGTTAGCAGGTGTAGTTAATAAAAACAATAGGTTATGGTTTTATGGTGCGCACTCAAAAATATGTGTTGATATTGTTATTGATGGTCTGTTTTTTGCCAGTTCGGCAAGTTTTCGCCATGCAAGAGCCGATAAGTGATGTCCGTATCGTGATTGATGTATCGGGGAGCATGAAAAAAAATGATCCGAATAATTTACGATCGCCAGCATTAAAAATGATCGTAGGTTTATTGCCTGAAGGTGAAAAATCTGGTGTTTGGACATTTGCAAAATACGTCAATATGCTAGTCCCTCACCGAGAGGTAAACGATGCTTGGCGAATGGAAGCGGAAAAACAATCTGACAAAATCCATTCTCATGGTTTGTTTACCGATATAGAACAAGCTCTTGCTAAAGCCACAGCCAATCAAAAAGGAACAGATCCTACGCAACATCGAAGTGTTATTTTGTTATCTGATGGTTTGGTCGATTTATCAACAAATGAAGAGCAAAGTAAAGCATCGCGCCAACGTATTTTAGATACACTTGTACCGCGATTGAAAAAAGCGGATGTGACCGTACATACTATTGCATTAGCAGAGACGTCTGATCATGCATTATTGCGTAATATAGCATTAGCAACAGATGGTTGGTATGAGCAAGTTGATAGTGCTGAACAATTACAACGCGTATTTTTACATATGTTTGAAAAAGCTACTCAACGTGACACAGTACCGCTCTCGGACAATAATTTTAAAATTGATGACAGCATCAGTGAAATGACTTTATTGGTTTTCCGTAGCGAGGACTCAAAACCAACAGAGCTGTTATTGCCAGATCAAACACGTATATCACAACAACAGGTTTTAGATAATGTTCGCTGGCATAATGAAGCTGGCTATGATCTTATTACTATTTCAGAACCACCGGTAGGTGCTTGGATTATTGATGCTGAGTTAGATCCTGATAATAGAGTAATGGTTATTACGGATTTAAAACTAGTGACGACGGACTTACCAAATAATATTTTAATCGGTGAAACATTTGATATTGAAGCAAGCCTTACCGATCATGATGACATTATTACTAGGCTAGAATTTTTGGATTTAGTGGATGCCCAGCTAAAAGAAGAATCTGAAATTGCTGATCTGATAGAACGGAGTTTGAATGAAAATCGTAGAGGAGGCATCTATCGCAGTAATGTTGGTGAAACTTTTCAGGCAGGACGTAATGATGTTGTTATCACGATTATTAGTGATACTTTTGAACGTCAACGCCGTCAAAGTATTAATGTTGTCGAAACACCATTTGTAATAAATACGGAGCAATTAATGGATGAGTTCACACGTACTCATCGCATCACTTTAAGACCGGATGATAGTTTAATTAAAACAGATGTAATCAGTATTGCCGCCATGCTAACTGCTGAAGATGGTAGTGAATGGTCCTATGAAGTACTGAAAAGTGATGACAAAGAATGGCAATTAACCTTGGCTGATTTGGAGCCACAACAAAACTATAGTGTTGCACTACAGATTAGAAGTGAAACATTAAAAGGTAGGAGTTTATTTCTGCAGCCTGAATTAATCGTGCTACATGATGATATACCTGTGCCGGTGGAAGAACTTGAACCACCAATGGAAATGGATCTGACAGATGATGAAATGAAACAAATGGATGAACAAAAAAGTATAGAAGAGCAGATCATTGATGAAATGGATGAGCAAGAAAGCGTAGTCGATCCCATCATTGATGAAATGTCGGGTAGTGATAACTTATTACCTGAAATAGATGATGCATTATTGTCGCCTGTTGGCGAATCAAAAGATCTCGATGAAAGTGGATTATCATCAAGCAGTAAATTAATGTTAGGAAATGGAATTATTGTGTTACTAGTAGGAATGGGTATTTTTTTCTGGCGGCGCCGAAGTGCAGCCATCAGCATAAATCCAGGAGATCAATTATAAATGGACATGACAGATCCGATATTACAATTGTTAGCTTATGAGCTAGCAGCTATTTTTGCAGTATTAAGTATTTGGCTTATTGTACGCAGCAAAAAAAAGGACAAACAAACACAAGCTGATACGGCTAAAATAGTCAAAAAATTAAAGCGAAAAAAAGATCAGCGAGTAGAGGTGTTGACCACCGTTTTAGCCGAAAAATATGGCTTAACAGGAGATGCTTTGTCTCGAACAGCCAATGATTTTCAAGATCATGAACAACAAATATATAAAGCACTACTTAATATGTTTGCCGCTCAAGATGGTAAAACATTATCAGGTTTTCCTGAGCAATTGGAACAAGCAATCGATGCATGTCTCAATTTGTTACCGGTAGGTGGAATAGAAGCCTCAGGCTCACAAGAGAGTTATCAAGATGCCGCCAGTTTGAAAGCGGAAATTGAAGAGACTGCACTAAAAATGGAGCAGTTAACCGCTAATTTTCGCTATATGAACTCAACTGAAACTGGTGGTGAAAGTGAGGATAGTAAACCAGAGCCGCCAGTTCAGGAGGCCGAATCAGAACAGGATGTTGAAGTTGTCTCAGTAGAACAAACTGATGAGGCAGAGCAGATAGATGAAAGTGAGCTTACAGAAATTGAGGAAAGTAGTGAGCCTGAGCTAAGCGAAAGTGATACCTTAGATGCTATAGAAGAAATTGAAATTGATATAGCGGATCAAGCTGAACAACTAATAGAGAATATTGATTCGGAAGATATTATTTCAGCAGATGATGTTGATAGTTTATTAGATGGTATGGATGATGGAATAGATTTATCAGCAGCGCCAGAGGAAGCTGAACTAAAAAAGACTGAAGCTGAATTGGTGGATACAATCGCTGATTCAGCAACTGACACTGACACACCAGAACAAGATGAACCAGATGTCGATCCTGATGATATAGATGCTTTATTAAATCAGGTTGACAGCGATAATCAAATAGACACTAATATTACAGAGCCTGAACCAGAGCCTGAACCAGAGCCTGAACCAGAGCCTGAACCAGAGCCTGAACCAGAGCCTGAACCAGAGCCTGAACCAGAGCCTGAACCAGAGCCTGAACCAGAGCCTGA
>JBJPGB010000029.1:0-9182 GCA_048595405.1 Methylophagaceae bacterium | reverse complement strand
AGCCAATGCGACGTCAATCCCCCTAGCGAAAGAGATTAACGAACGTTTTGATGATTTGGATTATCTCTATGACTTAGGTGATATTAAAATCAAGGTGTCAGGTTGCATGAATGGTTGTGCTCATCAAAGTGTCGGTCATATTGGTATTTTGGGTGTCGATAAAAAAGGCGAAGAGTGGTATCAATTTACCCTCGGTGGTAGTTCAGAAAAAGATGCGTCTATAGGTCAGCGTTTAGGTCGAGCCATTCCTAAAGATCAAGTTATCGATACTGTGGTCACATTAATCGATGTGTTTAAAGAGCTCCGTTATGAAGATGAGTTATTTTTGACAACGGTTCGCCGGGTAGGCATTGATCCTTTTAAGGAGCGTGTTTATGCAAATAATTAAAGATCGTGAAATTGTCGAAGACAATTGGCTACATCTAGAGGATGACACTACATTAGTTAATGGAAATGTGACGGTTTCATTAGCTCGCTGGCAAGCGGAGCATGAGAGCTTAGTTGATCATCAGGGCGGTTTAGGTTTGCGTTTAAGTGGTGATGATCCACTAGAAGAAATCGTACCTGATTTGGATAACTTCTCTTTAATAGTACTAATTTTCCCTGCCTTTCCCGATGGTCGATGCTACTCCTTTGCACGATTATTACGTGATCGTTATGGTTATGATGATGAGATTAGAGCGCAGGGTGATATCTTGCATGATCAACTGTTTTATATGACGCAGTGCGGCATCAACAGCTTTGAAATGGCAAATTCTGCAACGATTGAATCTGCACTCGTTGCATTTGATGACTTTAGTGAAAGTTACCAAACTACAGTACTGAAACCGGAACCACTTTATCGACGTCGATAGAGAGTAGATATTTCAGCGGAATCGAACACCCTTCGACAAGCTCAGGGCGAACGGAATTTATGGTAAAAATAAGAAAAAAAGCTTATTTACTTGGTGTAAACTGCGCCTTTCAAAACATTTCTAGCTTGCATGCTAAAAATATTTTTCATCAACGGCGTTATCAATAAAGGCTCATAGTGAATGGCTGTTTATGCAATAGGCGATATTCAAGGCTGCTTCGATGAGTTATTAAAACTTCTGGAACTGCTCAAGTTCAATCCTAAAAAAGATCAAGTCTGGTTAGCGGGTGATTTGGTTAATCGAGGTCCTAAATCTGCCGAAGTCCTTCGTTTTGCTATGGAACATAGGAATAGCGTTAAAGTGGTATTAGGCAATCATGATCTCCATTTGTTGGCCACCGCCGTAGGTGTTAATGAACATCATCATCGCATGGATACAATGGAGTCGGTATTGGATGCTAAGGACCGTGATGAATTGATTACTTGGTTAAGGCACCAACCGTTATTTCATCATGATAAGGCTTTGGGGTTCAGTATGGTGCATGCAGGTTTGCCCCCACAATGGTCACTGAAAAAAATCAAAAAAAGAGCAAAAGAAGTCGAGACTGTATTGCAAGGGGAACATTGGCAGGATTTTTTCAAACATATGTATGGTAATAAACCAGAGGTCTGGTCAAAGAAGCTCAAGGGCTGGGATAGATTACGCTATATTACCAATTGTTTTACTCGTTTACGCTATTGTCATGAAGATGGTCGGTTAGCACTTAAATTTAAGGGCGAACCAAAAGATAAACCTAGTGGACAAATTCCATGGTTTGAGATGGCTGAGCGTAAAACAAAAAAAGATAAAATTGTTTTTGGCCATTGGTCGACCTTGGGAACAGGCCAATATAGCAATGTCTTTTCCTTAGATAGTGGTGCAGTGTGGGGCGAGCAGTTAACCGCTGTGCGAATTGATAAAAAGCCATACCAATGGTTTATTATTGATGCCGATCCAGCGGGGTTGCCACACGCAAAAAATAAGTAAATCGTTTTATATGATTTATCTGGATACTGTCGTGTTAGGCATAACTATATAAACAAAGTACAATGGCTAAATATTTTTATATCTCGGAATTTGTAAATAAATGAGTAATATCACAACGTTTTCTGGTGACTTTTCGGCTCAAGGTTTGAAAATAGCTATTGTCGCAGGTCGCTTTAATGACTTTATTGTGGATAAATTAATTTCAGGCGCAATTGATTGCTTGGTTCGACATGGTGCTGATGAAGCAGATATTGAATTAGCTCGTGTTCCTGGGGCGGTAGAAATTCCATTAGCTGTACAACGGATGGGCCGCACCGGAAAATACGATGCAATTATTGCCTTGGGCGCTGTGATTCGTGGTGGTACACCTCATTTTGAATATGTTGCAGGTGAATGCGCTAAGGGTTTAGGTCAACTGACGTTACAATTGGATATTCCGGTATCGTTTGGTGTGTTAACTGTTGATACGATTGAGCAAGCCATTGAGCGTGCAGGCACTAAAGCGGGCAATAAAGGTGCTGAAGCGGCAATGGGTACCATCGAAATGGTAAATGTTTTGCGTCAAATTGAGGATGCGAAATAATAATGGCAAGAGCTCTACCTCGATCGCATGCCCGCCGAGCAGCCGTTCAAGCTTTGTATCAAGCATTAGTTAATGGTCAAACCACATCGGCAAAGGATGCCTTAGATTTTGTCACCGCTGAAAATTCAGACAAAATAGATATGAATTACTTCACCTTATTGGTTGATGGCGTATTTAAAGAGATGGATACTTTAGATACGGAACTAGCTTATGCAGTTGATAGAAGCTTGGCCGATATTGATCCTGTTGAAAGTTCAGTACTTCGTTTGGCTGTTTTCGAATTTATTCATAGGCCTGATATTCCATACCGTGTGGTATTAAATGAAGCGGTGGAGTTGGCTAAAGCCTTTGGTGGTGAGAAAGGCCATAAATACGTCAATGGTGTGTTAGATAAGATGGGCTCTAAATTGCGAGCTGTTGAATATAAGTCATCGAAGGCCCAACGAAAAAAATCATAAGGATATCATTTGGCTGTATTGTCCGAATTTTCTTTGATCGAGCGTTACTTTAAACAATTAACACCTCAACGTGAAGATGTTTTGTTGGGTATTGGTGATGATTGTGCTTTATTACAGTGTCCTGCCGATCATGTTGTTGCTGTCTCTATTGATACCTTAGTTGAAGGTATTCATTTCTTTGCTGATGTTGATCCCGAAAGCTTAGGTCATAAGAGTTTAGCCGTTGGCTTGAGTGACTTGGCTGCGATGGGTGCTATTCCTGCTTGGTTTACCTTAGCGTTAACATTACCGGAGCTAGATGAAGATTGGTTACATGGTTTTAGCCAAGGTTTAGCTAATCTAGCCAAACAATATGATATTCAATTGGTTGGTGGTGATACCACTAAGGGGCCGTTGACTATTAGCATTCAAGTCCATGGTTTTGTCGAAGCTAATAAGGCGATACAGCGTAGTGGTGCTCAATTGGGTGATATGATTTATGTATCGGGTTGCCTAGGAGATGCCGGTGCAGCATTAAGACTGCTATCAAATCAATGGAATGATGAGGCTTTAAATGAACAAGATAGAGCTTATTTACAGCAAAGGTTAGAACAACCCACGCCACGAGTACATTTGGGCCAAGAGTTAATAGAACTAGCAAGTGCGGCGATTGATATCTCTGATGGTTTATTAGCTGATTTGGGTCATATAGCTGAAAAAAATGGTGTGGGTGCACGATTAGATTTAGCGAAATTACCATTGTCTCCAGCACTGTCAAAAATTAATCAACCACTGGCACAGATATTTGCATTGGAGTCTGGTGATGATTATGAATTATGTTTTAGTGTTCCTCCCCAACATTTTGCTGAAATTGAACAACGATTTAAAGGCCAAGTCACTCGGATCGGTATGATCACGGATGATGAGGGTATTTATTATCTTGATGATAACGATAATTTAATTGAACTGAAGGGCATAGGTTATGACCACTTCATTAATTAATTTTCGTGAATTATTAAAAAGACCTGTTTGTTTTCTGGGCTTGGGATTTGGTTCAGGATTAGCTCCAAAAGCTCCTGGCACCTTTGGCACATTAGCAGCCTTACCTATTTACTGGTTAATGCAGGACCTCGCGTTGCTGATCTATTTATTGCTAACAGTAATTGCTTTTATTGTGGGTATTTGGATTTGCCAGAAATCAGCAGATTGGTTGGGGAAAGACGATCCTTCAGCAGTAGTATGGGATGAAATTGTCGGCTATTTAGTGACTATGATTGCAGCACCAACGGACTGGCAATGGATGATTGTTGGTTTTATATTATTTCGGTTTTTCGACATTCTGAAACCGTGGCCTATTAGTTGGGCAGATAAAAACCTACATGGTGGTCTTGGCATTATGGTTGATGATGTCATGGCTGGACTGTGTGCATTAGCAATATTACAGCTGCTATTTATTGCTATGTAGATGAATTAAGGCATATTTAACTAACGTTTAATTTTGATAAGGATATCAAATATGAACAATAAAGGACTTACTCTGATCGAACTAATGGTTGTTATCGCGATCATCGGCATTCTGGCTTCATTAGCGGCTCCTTCTTTTAATACAATACTTCGCCAGCAAAAAGTGATTGGCGAGGCTAAGGTGCTATTTTCGTTGGTATATTTAGCGCGGAGTGAAGCTATCAAGCGAAATGGTATCGTGGCCATTTGCAAAAGCAATGATGCTGATCAATGTGGCGGTTCATGGTCAGATGGCTGGATCATATTTTCAGACAGTGTTGGTAATAGTAATGGCAGTCGAGATGTTGGTGAAACCTTGATAAGTTCTGGTTCAATCCGTGATGATTATCAACTTAGCTGGGGTGCATTCGGTTCTAATAATTATATTCGATTTACATCCCAAGGTTTGACAAAATCACAAAATGGGACTTTCAAGTTATGCCCAGATGATGGGGATATCCGCTTTGCTAGAGCAGTAGTGATAAGCAAAACGGCTCGGGTTCGCCTCACTAAAGATTCAGATGGAGATGGTATCTATGAAGATGACACGGGTAATAACTTAACTTGTAATTAAGGTTATTTCCCCCAGCATAATTCAGGGCTAGCACTGAATGAACCGCTGACAGTCTGTGTATTATTTTGGTTAATGCTGAGAGCATTGCAGTCGGTATCGTTGCTTTGTGGCAGGCCATTGGGTGTCGCAGTTAATATATAGGCTGTGCTTGATGCTGTGCTAGCATCAATTGAAATAGTATAGTAGCTGTCAGGAGAAGCGGTAGTCCATGCTACAGTAGTTGCAGCACCGCTAGCACCACAAATATTATTGGCACCGATATTTTGGGCGTAAAAAGAACAATTAGCTCTTAATTTTTCTTGAGCTAGTTGAAGCCCTAAGATTGCAGCTTTAGCATCTGCTCGGCGTGCTCGTTGTGAATAATCTTGGTAGGCTGGTAGTGCGATGGCTGCCAATACGCCAATAATTACAACGACAATCATTAGCTCTATTAATGTAAAACCCTTCATTTTCATATTCATAGTATGTAACCTTAATAAATAACCTTTATAGGCCAACCATAAACTAAATATTTCAGTACGTCATCTCAAAAATGAGCGCTCTATCACAAAAGCATTGATAATAGTACTTAAGTACACTATGAAATATTGTTAAAGAAGGCCTATAATCGGATACGTTTGAATGGAGTGTAGTGTGCGAATGAAGCAAAAAGGTTTTACCTTAATAGAGCTAATGATTGTAGTTGCTGTGCTAGGAATTCTGGTAGCAATTGCACTGCCGTCATTTCAAAAGATTATTGAAAAACGGCGTTTAGTGGGTGCGGCCGATAATTTGACTGCGGCTATCCAATATGCTCGTTCTGAGGCTATTAAACAAAATCAAACAGTTCGCTTTCAATTTAATACGGCGTCATGGTGTACTGGTGTTGATGATGCGGGCTCTGATTGTGACTGCACTACGCCAGCAACATGCACGATCAATTCTGTGCAAAAAATTGTATCAGGTTCAGATTATGCCAATGTAACTTTAGCGGTTGCTGGTTTTACTGGCACAGATATCGATTTTGATCCTCGGCAAGGCTTACCCAGTGATAATGGTGTCTTTACATTAGATATTAATGGGCAGTCAAAAACGGTTACTCTTAATGCAATTGGTCGAATCAAGGTAGATTAATGTTATGAACACGCCTCGTAAACAGTTTGGACTTACCCTAATTGAAATGATGATAGCGATGGTTCTGGGTTTATTAGTGACGGGTACTATCATTACTATTTTTGTGAGTAATGTGAAATCCAGTGTTGAAAATACCAAGATGATTCATTTAAATCAGGAATTACGAACTGTTGTGGGCTTTATGGCGGATGAACTGAAACGGGCAGGCTATTCAGCCGCACCTACGAATGCTGAATATATAAATGATTTTGATTCGCCATCAACTACATGCGTAACCTATGCCTACGATGTTGCAGGTAATGGAGCATCAGTTGCAAATAGTGACCGATTTGGCTTTAAATTAAATGGTAATACGATAGAGTGGGGGCAGAATCGGACTGCAAAGGATAATTGCGTTTCGGGTACGTGGACGGCAATTACAGATCCTCAGACGGCTGATATTACTAACTTTAGTATTGACCTATCGACAGCAGGAAGTTCAGTGACGATGAATACTCTTGTTATTGCAGTGACGGGTGAAGTGAGTTTAAATCCAGATCCTGCTTCAAGGACAATATTGGAAACTATTCGAGTGCGTAATGAAGATGCAGATTGAGGTTAAGGAAAATGAATAAAGTAATCAAAACTTCTCGAGATCAACAAGGCGCGGCGGTATTACTGGTATCTGTCATTCTCTTGATTGGTGTCACACTTATTGTGATGTATGCGACAAGAGTCGGTGTGCAAGATCAGCGTATTTCTGGTAATGAAGTACGCCATAAAGAAGCCTTTGCGAATGCTGAAGCAGGTTTAGATGAAGCGGCAGCTTATTTACGTGCCAACCCTGGTTTACATGTGGGTGCGAATGCCGATGGTTGGGTGCCTTGCGCTGGTAGCACCGTTTTTCCCTGTGATATTACCGGTGCTTTGAAAATATTAGCGACCACAACAGTGGATGGCTCTGGAGCGGTGCAAACTGTTTCTGCCAATATTCCTTCAGTGATTAGTGATAATGATGCTGCGGCCTACTTGGTCAATACAGCTTCGGGTACTATTGCTGTGGGTGTGGGCGCTACAGCAGATGGCACTGGTGCTGCCGTAGCCCAGATTTCATATGCAAAAACAACGCTCCTTGTTCCCGGGGAATTACCGCCTCTTATGGTGCCATCAGGTAACTTGAGCGGTAACTTTAATATTGTTCCCAATCCAAATGGTGGTGGTCCCGGTGTACCAGTATCGGTATGGGCAATGGATACTTTAGATACAACAGGTGCCAACTGGAAAACCTGTGATCATGGTGAGTTTAAAGATGCAGCAAATGTTTGTACTGATACCAAAGGTGATGGGGATTCAGGCCTTTCTTGGTCATCTTGTAGTTGTGATACCGAACGTAGTAATTCTGGTGATGTTGATGCCGATATTGTATTGGATTCATCGACCGCCTTTCCGAGTTCGCCATTTGTCTACGTATTTGGCACTCCCGGGGTGAGTAATAAAGCAGAGTTGATTACTGAAGTTAGAGATCGCGCTGATGCAAGTGGTATTTTATATGATAGCTGTTCGCCTGGAACCAACTGCTGTTCAAATTTAGCGGCTAATTTTGCTGGTTTGACTAATTCTGCATTGGTATGGGCCGATGGTGACTGTGATATTGGTTCTAATGTGACAATTGGTAGTCGAGCTAAACCTATTATCTTGGTTGTGCAAGGCGAAATTAGAGTGAATGCTGGAGCAGAAGTATGGGGTATTTTAGTCGGCCTAGGTGATTTTGTATTGAATGGTGGCCCGGTTATTCATGGTTCAGCTATTTCTGATATTCCAAGTGATTTGACCAATGGTAACTATTCACAAGTTTATGATGAGGCTGTTTTTAATAATCTCGTCGACGATGCGATCAATACTGATATTGCCAAAGTGAAATATAGCTGGCGTGATTTTACTCCGTAGCAGAGAGTTAAGGAGAACAAGAAATGAAAATGACAAATAAAAATAGAGGTTTTTCACTGATTGAGGTGATGGTTGCTTTATTAGTGCTTGCCTTGGGAATATTAGGTATTTCAAAACTACAAGGAACCTTGATCAAAAATAGTTCTGATGCCAACCAACGATCCGTTGCAATGACCTTAGCTCAGAAAAAAGTAGATGATCTAAAAAGTTTTGTTCATTTGGATGCGGATTTAGACAATGATCCGTCTACTCCCGATGCGACTTGGGATCCAACCGATCCTTTAGACGAGCAATCCTATGCATTTATAGCAGATAATGCGGGTGGAACAATCACCTCAGGTAATATGACGGTCGGCAATTATGCTTATGCTCTTTCTTGGGAGGCAAGTCCTTATTTTTATGCCTCTTCTGGCGTCAATCCAACAAGTACTGCTGGAGCGAGTATTGTTTCACAATTTAAACAAGTTGAAGTAACGGTTGCTTGGAATGATGAAACGGGAACGGCACAGAGTGTGGTGTTGGAAACAGTAGTAGATGCTTATGCACCGGATTTAACAGCATTATCTGATAATTCACATGATGGTGGTGATCTTCCAAGAGCACGATATACTCCTGAACTTGCCCCGGATGTTATTGATATTGAAGTGGATACCGGTGGTGGAATTAAACGACAAACCAGTAAGCCGCTACCTGATGCTGTGAGTCAGGGTAGTAACTCTAACATCCTAGTATCTTTTGAAGTCATCAGTTATCACCAAGATGGTTCAGAGTTTATTAGGGATAGACAAGAAGAATTTGTAACAGTTGATTGCCATTGTAACTTGTCAGCAGCAGATGCGACGGCATTTCCGCCAGGACATATTTTATGGAATGAAACAGATAATGACCGACATGATTTTGTTGATTTACCTATTAGCAAAGCGTCAGGGTCAGAAACCAATAATGTTAATGCGGTAGAGGAAATTTGTGATACCTGTTGCCGTGATCATCATGATGATAGCGCATCGCCTGTAAAATATGTTGAAGGCACCGCCATCGGCGATCATCCACATTATAGAGCAAGTGGCGCGCTGGCGACTACGCCGGGTCATGAATATATTGAATCATGCCGATTTAAACGTATTGATGGTGTATTGCGGGTGTTTCAAGATTGGGACTTGAAAGAT
>JBJPGB010000028.1:0-42452 GCA_048595405.1 Methylophagaceae bacterium | reverse complement strand
GTTAAAGCACCTAATATATCGCCAGGACGAAGTTTGTTTTTACGGCCAGAATCAAGTTGAATGGTCACCATTGGTGGTTGTAAACTAAAACTAGCATCACGATCTAAAGATGCCGGAACATCACAGATGCACGGTTTCTTTTGATAATTTTCAATGGCATTAAGTCGCACTACTTCCGACTGAGTAAAGAGACTTAAGGCAATGCCTTTTTCCCCTGCCCGGCCGGTACGACCAATTCGGTGAACATAAATTTCTGGATCACGTGGTAATTCGTAATTAATGACGGCTTGTAATGATTTAATATCTAAACCACGGGCTGCCACGTCGGTCGCTACTAATACCGAACAACTATTATTAGCAAAACGAACTAATACTTGATCGCGCTCTCGTTGGTCCAAGTCGCCATGAATAGCTAAAGCCTCAATATTATTATCACGCAAATAATGAGCGACTTCATCGCACTGCTTTTTGGTATGACAAAAAACGACAGTTGTTTGAGGTTGGTAGTGCTCGAACAATGCTAATAGTGATGTATTGCGTTCATGCTTTTTAACTTCATAAAACAGTTGTTCAATGACGGTTGCTTTATGTTCAGATTCAACCGTCACTGTTATGGGATCACGTTGAAAAGATTTGCTCATTTGTTTAATACTGTTGGGATAAGTCGCTGAAAACAGCAACGTCTGGCGAGATTTTGGTGTTTGACTGATGATATCTTTCATCACATCAGCAAAACCCATATCCAACATTCGATCAGCTTCATCTAATACTAAGGTTTTTAGGCTATCTAGTTTTAATGTGCCTTTACCTAAGTGATCTTGCAGACGACCTGGTGTACCAACAACAATATGAGCACCATGTTCTAGTGATCCAATTTGAGGGCCTAAGGGTTTACCGCCACACAGTAATACCAATTTAATGTTTTGAGTGAACCGAGCTAATCGACGAATTTCCTTACCAACTTGATCTGCTAGTTCACGTGTTGGGCAAATAATGAGTGCCTGTACACCAAAAAACCGTGGGTTAATACTTGTTAATAACCCAACGCCAAAAGCAGCCGTCTTACCGCTACCTGTTTTTGCTTGGGCAATAAGATCTTTACCTTTCAATATCTGAGGCAAGCTTTGCGCTTGGATCGGCGTCATTTTCTTGTAGCCAAGTGAGTCTAAATTGGCTATTTGATCAGGAGAAAGGGAGAGTGATGAGAAGCTGTCGCTGGCCATGAAAGTGATATCGAAAGTATTAAAAGCTTGAGATCATACCAGAGCAGCTAAGATCTCGAATAATAAATAAGGCTAGGCATATTAATGCCCAGCCTTAACAGAACGGTTTAACTATGTTGGTAATGTTTTTTCAAGGCTTTTTTCACTTCCCATGTCCCTACATAACCTTTAGGGAAGACGACTAAATCACCCACTGTAAATGTAGTTGATTCACCACCGTTATTTGGTGTCATGACACATTCACCTTCTAAAATGAAGGCTGTCTCTGTCGTTGTAAATTCCCACGGGAATACTGATACTTCTTTTTCCCATGTCGGCCAGTTAGCGACATCCATTTCTTTTAAAAGTGCGTCACTTGGGTTGCTATCAACTGTAATTTTGCTCATGTCTTCTATTCCTAAAAAATGGTTATTACCCAAATACATTTGAACTTGGGAGGCGACATGGTAAAGGTTTTGCCTATAGATAAATACTTTTTACTATTTTTCAAGCGGTAAATCTGATTTTCCCCAAGCAAGAATGCCACCTGACAAATTTGATACATTTTCAAAGCCAGCGTCTAATAAAATAGTAGCGGCGGCGGCTGAACGTCTACCACTACGGCATTGCATTACAATGGGCTGATCTTGGTATGCTTCAAATTCTGCCAATCTTGTTTTTACTTGCCCTAAAGGAATGTGGATAGCACCAGGGATATGGCCTGCATTCCATTCGTCTTGTTCTCGGACATCAATAATAACGGCATTTTCAACTTTAACCATTTCTGCAGCCTGTACTGCGCTTACTTGGTCGAGGGCTGTTGCATCAGGGGATGAACAAGCGATAAGTAAAGCGAATACTGCTAACAGTAATGTTTTGGCGATGGCATTGTAAGACATAAGGTTGGCCTCAAAGACTAAAAAGGTAAGACTATAATATTATTAATTGCTAATAAGTCAATTCTGACAGCAGAAAGTTCAACTGCTGTTATTGATATAATGCTTGCATGGTGGTATCTGAAAATAAATTCATTATCGTGTCCCCTGCCCAAGCTGAATATGAGATAAAAAAATCTCAGTTTATTGGGATGGTCATGCCTTGTGCTAATGAACAACAAGCATTGCAACAGTTGCGCCAATTAGCAAATCAGCATAGTAATGCGAATCATTTGGCATTTGCGTGGCGAATACGGCAAGACAATGGTTTTATCCATGAGCGCTGTAATGATGGTGGAGAACCTTCTGGTACTGCTGGCAGACCTGTTCTAGCGCCTTTAGAAGGTTCTAATATTATTAATGCAGTTGTCGGTGTGATTCGTTATTTTGGAGGCGTTAAACTAGGCACCGGCGGATTGGCCCGGGCTTATGGCACTGCTGCAAAACTAGCGATTGAACAAGCTTCATTAACGCCTTGGGTCGAAATGGCAGAATTGCATTTGGATATTGATTATTCACAATTACAATTACTCGAATATCAACTCAAACAATGTCATGGCCAAATCACCGATCAACAATTTACTGATCGAGTGATAGTGACTATTTCATTGCCAGCAAGTGAGCGAGTTCAAATTAAAAAGCAGTTTGAAGGTTTTTAAGCCTATATTTAGTGTCGAACGAAGGATTGATGATTTGCTCTTAGACAAACTTAGGAAGACCTAAATCTTCTTTCTAAATAAGTGAACGTTTATTTAGTTACATTAATTCGAAAAAATAATTAATCGACCTGCAATAGTGACATTCGAAAAGCCAAACTTATCTTTTATGTAATTCAGAGCTTGTTGGTGATAAAAGAACACATGAGTAGCATCATTTTTGTAATACCAACTGTGAAAGTTGATATCCTTATGGTACATATCTGTCATACAGTAAAGACGACCATTGTCTTTAAGTAAGCTTTTAAGTAGTGCAAATTCTTTATCGGGTTGATAAAAATGCTCCATCACTTCACAACACACAATAAAATCATATGTTTGTTCAAGTAGCTCAGGATTATTGTGGAAAAAAGGATCATACAATTCAATATTAAACTGATTATCACTTAATAGCTTAGCAATCACGGGCCCAGGCCCAGCACCAAAATCGAGGCCCTGTTGTTGCCTTGTTTGCTGCTTGAGAACAGCTGACGTTATCGGCGATACAAACTGCTGATAGCCTTTGTCATTAACGTCATTATTATGATTTAAATAGCGTGTCTTCTCAGTCTGTTTGTCGGTTCTAGATGCTTCATCTAAACACACACTTTTACAATGCTTGCATTGATAATAAAGCCCATTATGACCACGGTAAAATTCAGTGGTCTCGTTATGACACAGTGGGCAATCGTTATCCATGATGCGATGCTATAGATTGATGGCAATAAACCATTTTGGTTTTATTCGCCCAAAATCTATTCGATTATTAGTCTTTAGGTCTTTCTTAGAATCCAATACATAACTGTGCTCACTTTCTCGAACAAATACTACCCAATGCCAGTAAGGAACGTTGTTTACGCGCTGCCATTTAATGGCTAGTAATGCACAATTTGGTAGGTCATCCCATGTTGTAAAAGCGGTTTCGTGATCAGCTACTGTGACGTTAAGCTTTTTGAGTAACTTGCGAATACAATCTGTTTTTGACCATAAAGCAGTATCTTCTGCAAAGATACCTATGTTGTTAGCGATAGTTTTAGCTTCATTATACGAAACACCGGCAATGGCAGCCGAACTGGCTATGGCGCAGCCTGTTTTATGTTGTTGAATAACTACTTTCATTGTTGTATTTTGGCGAGCTGTTGGTCATGAAGTTTAGTTAAACTGGCTAACGCAATTATCGCTCCTAATAATGCAAACCCCATGTCTGACTGGGTATCCCAAATATAACCTTGCGTACCCAAAAAGGCTTCTGCACTTTGTTCGGATAACAGTGCCACCCACCACTCGATAAGCTCATAAAATGCACTAAAGGCTAGGCAGAAACAGATGATAAAAAATAGCTGCCAGCTGCTAGCTCTAATAATGTTTTTCCTTAGGATGATTTCTCTAGTGATTAAGGCTGGAATAAAACCTTGAGCAAAGTGCCCTACTTTGTCGTAATTATTTCGAGCAGAACCGAACAGATCATTGAAAAAGGGTACTTCTGCATAGGTGTAATGACCGCCAATCATCAAGATGACACAGTGAATTAATATAAGAATATAGATCAGTGTTGTTAATTTAAATGATCGGTATGTTACGGCCATTACCAATAAGCCGATCACTGCCGGAACAACCTCTAAGCCCCAGGTGTAATAGTCTTTTGGGTTGATTGCGGACCATGCAAATACAGCAATAAAAATGATTAGCCAAAGTATTTCAAATGCATAGGTTTTGTGGTTTGTGCTCATTATTTCCATTTCACAATAATGTTGATGTGATCTTTTTCTCGGCTGACGCCCCAAGGATTCCACTGCAAAATATAATCTTTTATCAATAAGCCGAAAATAAGGATGCTAAAGACTAAAATGGTCCATAACCATTCAGCCATATTAATCGTTCGAAAAATTCCAGCACTCAATAATAGCGCCCCAATTACGATTCCAATTATGCCGATAGTTGACTCAACACAGATGCATTGAGCCTTTTTAATATCGCTAGGTTCATTGTTATGCTTAAGCCTAGTCAATAACCATAGGTCCCGAATAAGACTTTGTAATAAAAGAAGAGCTGATAAAACAAAAAATAAACTGCTGAGCGTTAACTGTGTTGGTAATTTTGACGCTATCAGCCAACAAATAAGTGCAAATAGGACTATTAATAGAAGCTCTACTTTTTCACCGCTAGTCATTAGTGGGTTAATTTAGCCATAAGCCTAGTGATAATTGGCTGGTTATTAATCCTATCAAACCACCAAATACCCCACCCCAAACCACAAGCCAACCGAGATGTTGTCGGATCATAGTTTGAATGATCTCTTTCACCATAAGGGGTGTTAATTCCTCAAGTCGAGATTGCACCACATGTTCTATTTGGTCGTGTATATCACTACTCACAGGCGTGCTGGAAAGCTTGTTTTTAACACTCGTTTGAAATGATTCGCTATGAGCAATATCATTTAATGATGCTTTCATTTTAATAATAAACGGCTCTTTTAATGGTTCTATTGCTGCCGCACCACCAAACATTCCCAACATGCTGCCAAATGATGATTCCATAATCACCGTGGTCAAGCCATCAAATGAGGGGCTTAAATCAGTTTGGTCAATGACATCGCTAAAGTCTAATAAATGGTCAGCATCTTCGGTCACCATTTCAGCAACAAATCGATCAAGGTTTTGTTGGCTAAAAAACTGATCCATTACTAAGTTGTAGATACCTGATTTAAAATCTTCAAATCGGGCACTAATAACCCCCGAGCCATAAAGCCCCGGCACCTTTTCAAAGAGCATGTGGATGGCTAACCAGTTAGTCATTCCACCGGCTAGTGCAAATAAACCCGTTGCCAGTATCGGTTCCCGAAAGGGTGTTTCAACCATCAATCCTGTTACAACAAGACCCGTAGCAATCAGATTGGTAATCAGACTTTTATTCATTTAACTTTCTTTATTTAATCCAAGTTGTTAAAGCGTCAACTATTTTAGTTGCTTGATCTTTGCTTGAGATATTAAATTTTGAACGTTGGCTATATTCACCATTGCGTTTTTGATAACGACGAATGGTGTATTTATCGGCACCAAACTCACCTGTTTTACGATCAAGATCTTGGTAACGGAATAGCAAGGTGGCCCAAGCACCTTTGGTTAACACAATTTTGTCTAGTTCTTTGACGGTCATGTCATCGCCTTCCATATATTCGACCGTTAATTCTTCTACTGTTTCAGCCATGTTATTTTCCTTAAGTTTAAGATTAATTGAAAAAGTTTATCAGTATTTTGTTCAGCATATATGCATCTTGGCTACCTGCAAGTTCACGAATGGAATGCATCGCAAATGTAGGTACACCGATATCGATCGTTTTGATGCCTAAAGCACTAGATATCATCGGGCCGATGGTGCTGCCACAGCCCATATCCGTGCGCACTACAAAGTCTTGAACTGGCACATCTACTTGTTGGCATAGTTGCCTGAAATAAGCACTGGTTTCGCTATTAGTAGCATAACGCTGGTTGGCATTGCTTTTAATAACGGGACCATGATTTAATTTAGGGCCATGTTCAGCATCATGTTTGTCCGAATAATTAGGGTGAATCGCATGGGCATTATCTGCTGAAATGAATATTGAATGTTGTAACATTCGTTGATTTTGTTCTGGTTCTGGACATAAACGCGATAGTACAGATTCTAAAAAAGATCCTTGGGCGCCGGATGTCGAAACGCTGCCGACCTCTTCATGGTCACTGCAGATTAATAGATTTGCTGTTGCATCATTACCATTAATTAAAGCATCAAGTGCTACATAACAACTAAGTAAATTATCTAAACGTGCACTACTAATAAAGTCATTATTTAAACCGGTCAGTGCTGCTTTTTGAGTGTCATATAAGCTAATGTCATAGTCCAGTACCTGGGCGATATCCAATGATGGGTATTGGGTTTGAGCCTGTGCCAGTAATAACGTGCGGAAATCGCCTTTATCATCGTCGGAGACTTGCATTAAAATTGGTGGCAAGTGCTGTTGAGCATTGACCGTACGATCTTTATTAGCATTACGGTCTAAATGGATAGCAAGGCTAGGAATAGTGGCTATGGCTTTAGAAAAATCGATTAAGACATGATTTAGCTGTTGTTGTGAATCAAGATAACTTAGTCGCCCTGCCATTGATAAGTCACGATCAAACCATGGATTCAGTAAGGCACCACCATAAACTTCAACGCCGAGCTGCATTAAATTATGTTTGGTCTTTTCAGGCTGTGGTTTGACTTGCAAACATGGACTATCAGTATGAGCCCCGACCATATGGAAGCCAATCTCTGCCAAGTTGGCGTCGGGTAATGTGAAGGCAATGATTGAGGAATCATTTCGGGTGACATAATAGCGGCCCGCCTCTAATAAGCCCCATGTATCCAACTCATTTAAAGCGATAAAGCCATGCTGCTTCAGTTGTTCACTCATGCTATTTACAGCATGAAAAGGGGTTGGTGATTTATCTAAAAATCGACACAAGCCGTGATTGAAGGTGGTAGAAGATGTGTTATTACTCATTATGTTATCGTAAACAAGAAAAATCGTCATGATAGCGAATAATGAGATGAAAGAAAGCGTTAAGGTGCATTTAAACAATTTTTCAGCTCTTAACTAGCTCAAACAAGACAAGACCATAACAGACTGATAGCATAGCTATATAAGGATATAAAAGTCATAAGATAGTTAAAATATCGAGTGATAACGAGGAATAATTGTGTCAGAAAAGAAAACACGGGAAACCCACCAGGATTCAATAATAGCGATCACTATTTCAAGTATTTTGGTGATAGCTGGTTTTTGGATAGCATTTCAGTTTGTTGGCCCGGCACCACCCTCTCAAATTATTATCAGCAGCGGTAGTGAAGAAGGTGCTTATTTTGATTACGCGCATCAATATCAACAAATTCTTGCCAGCGATGATATTGAACTTAAGATCTTAAGCTCTGCAGGTTCCAGCGAAAATATTCAACGATTACTCGATGGTGAAGTGGATATTGCCTTTGTTCAAGGTGGAACAGGCAATCAACAAGGTGATGATGAATTACTTTCTCTGGGCAGCCTTTATTATGAACCGATATGGCTATTTTATCGCCAGCCTTTGAGTATTAATAGTATTCCTGATTTAGCGGCTAAAAAAGTGGCGATTGGCGCAGAAGGTAGTGGCACACGTTACGTCGCCCAACAAATTCTTGCTGATAACAGTATTGATCGAACCAATACTGAACTACTGGCACTAAGTGGCAACACGGCGGCGTCTGCGCTTGTTGAAGGGACACTGGATGCTTTATTTATGATCGGCTCACCCAAGTCAGAGATTATTCAAAGCTTATTGAATAATCAGCAGATTAGCTTGATGAGCTTTAAACGTGCCGACGCTTATACTCGGTTGAATCCTTTCCTTTCTCGTATCAGCCTGCCCCAAGGTATTATTGACTTAGACAAAAATATTCCTGAGCAAGAAATAGTGCTGTTGGCACCGACCGCTAATTTAGTTATTAGAAAAGATTTTCATCCAGCGTTGAGTGTGCTGTTATTGCAAGCTGCTGACAAAGTTCATCAGACAACGACTTTGTTTTCTAGAAAAGGAACATTTCCCAGTGCAGATTATTTGGAGTTTGCTATTAGTGATGAAGCCAGCCGATATTACGAGAAAGGTGCGCCCTTTTTAATGCGGTTTTTACCTTTTTGGGCAGCAACTTTGATTGACCGTATGATTGTGATGATAATCCCTGTTATTGCTTTATTGTTTCCACTTTTCAAAATTGCTCCTCCTCTTTACCGCTGGCGAATTCGCTCTAAAATTTATCGCTGGTATCGAGAGTTGCAAGCTGTTGATGATGTTTTGTTTGGGCAAGATTTAACGGCAGAACGACAGCAGAATCTGATCAGTGAGTTGGATCGAATTGAAGCTGAAGTTAATAAGGTTAAAACACCCTTGTCGTATGCAGATCAGGTCTATAATCTATTGCTACATGTCGATTTAGTGCGAAATAAGATCTTAAAAGCATAATTAGTCTTCATCTGTTTTTTTCTTGCGTACCCGCCGTGATAAACCGCCATGCATACGGCATCTATCGGCTAAACAGCCTCTATCCCAGCCTTCAGGTGGTCGAATAACAACGGATAATTTACATTTTCGACCGTTTGATAAGGGAGCACCACAGGCCGGTCGATAACGTTTTATTTTTTCCCAACCTTCCAGGGCTTGAGTGGCACGGCGAATGATCTTAGATTGTTTTAGTGTTAATTCTCGATGGCCTAAAGGCTGCGTTTTTTGATCAGAGTTTCGCCACCAATAGCGGGCAACAGGTAATGGTAATCCAAAGCGTCGAGCTAAATCATCGGGCTTACGAAATATTTCCAGCTTTAACAATGTCAATGCCGCTTTTTCAAGCTTTGCAGTAAACTCTCTACTCTGTTCAGGCGTCATTCGACTTTGCTTTTAGGCTATCTAATAATGAAATAACTTCATCGGCAAGATTATCAACCTCACTTTCTGGCTTGGCAATTGTTGTTACTGATATTCCCGCTTTGACAACACTGTCAGGATCACCGCTAATTAGAGGATGCCAGTCAGGCAAAGGGTCTCCTTCTGCCAATAACCGGTATGCACAAGTACTCGGTAACCAATGGAAATATTCTGCTTGTTCGATGCTTAGCTGAATGCAATCAGGCATTAATTGTTCGCGGTTGTCATAGTCTTTACAGCGACAACTATCAAGATCCAGCAATGAACAAGCCACTCGGGTGTAATATATTTTGCCATCATCTTCATCTTCTAATTTATGTAAGCAGCACCTTCCACAACCATCGCATAAACTTTCCCACTCGTCATGGGACATTTGACTGAGTCGTTTGTATTCCCAGAATCTAGTAGATGTTTTATCCTGTGTAGTCATGACTGCTCATTCAGATATATCGACAATACTGTTACCTTTAGTTGCACAATTCAATGCTGATTCTATATTACTGGTTGGCGATATTGCCGTCACTTCATATAAACAACAGCAAGATACCAGATTGCAGGTACTGAAAACACCATTTAGTTTAGAACAATTAACAACAATAGCGACTATTGACTTAGCTATTATTAGTGAAGTGACCGATATTTTAGACAAGTCTGACGGTATAAAATGGTTGAGCATGCTGCGACATTGTCATGTACAACATATGATCGTTATTTCAGAAAGTGAGCAGGCTAAACAGCAAGGTTGGCAATTGGCCGACTATTTAGCGATGGGCATGGCTCATATTGCGACCAGCGATAATTACCAAATATTTAGCTATGCGATTGAACATTACCGACCTAAAAAGGATTGGCTAAATAGTCGCTTTTGGGCCAATCCTGAAAACTACGATAAATATCGCTGGTAGGTGACTGATTGCAAAAGATTTTCATGCATAAAAGTCAGGGATAATATATAATGAATCGTATGGAAACAATCGATTTTAACAATCCCGATTTCTATCTTAATCGCGAACTTAGTATGCTGGAATTTAACTGGCGAGTACTGCAGCAGGCGTTGGATCCTGAGGTGCCGTTATTAGAGCAACTCAACTACCTTTGTATTTCATCTACTAACCTTGATGAGTTTTTTGAAGTCCGGGTGGCGGGCTTAGTTCAACAAATCGAAATTGGCGACCCCTACCTTGAGTCTGATCAAATATCGGCGCAAGAAGCGCTAAAACTGATTGCAATTCGCGCTAATGAGCTAGTGGATGAACAATATAGAATATTGAATGAAGTGCTATTGCCTGCTCTAGCGGAACAATCAATTCAGATTTTACCTCGTAATGGGTGGTCTGATGAGCAACAAGATTGGCTCCGTACTTATTTTATTGAAGAAGTTGCCCCTGTTTTAAGTCCAATGGGATTAGACTCTGCTCACCCATTTCCTCGCTTACTTAATAAAAGTTTAAATTTTATTGTTTCATTGGTCGGGAAAGATGCTTTTGGCCGTAATCGGAGTTCTGCCATATTACAGGCGCCTCGCTCTTTACCACGCGTTATAGAGTTACCTGAAGAAATCAAAAATGGCTGTGATCATAAGTTTGTATTTTTATCATCGATCATTCATGCCTTTGCCGATGATTTGTTTTATGGCATGACCGTAAAAGGATGTTATCAATTTCGGGTCACTCGAAATAGTGATTTAGCAATTGATACTGAAGAAACCAGCGATCTATTAGTTGCTATTTCTGATGAGCTAACTCACCGTAATTATGGTGATGAAGTACGCTTAGAAATAGCTCATAACTGCCCAGAAGAAATGGTTGATTTTCTGCGGATAGAATGTGGTATGCAGCGTGATAATGTCTATTTAGTGAATGGCCCGGTCAATTTAAGTCGACTACAAGCGGTATATTCATTAGTTAATCGGCCTGATTTAAAATTTAAGCCGTTTACTCAAGGCCGGTCATCAGAGTTGTCGGCAGATAGTGATCTTTTTGCTTCTATTCGCAAACATGACTTGTTATTACACCACCCATACCAGTCATTTTCGCCAGTAGTAGATCTGCTTAAACAAGCCGCTACTGATCCCTCCGTATTAGCCATCAAACAGACCCTTTATCGTACTGGCGCTAAATCACCTATTGTTGATGCATTAGTTGCGGCGGCACATGCGGGTAAAGAAGTGACTGTGGTGATTGAACTTCGTGCGCGCTTTGATGAAGAAGCCAATGTGGCGCTCGCAGCCAGATTGCAACAGGCTGCCGTGCATGTTGTTTATGGAATTGTGGGCTATAAAACGCATGCCAAAATGTTATTAATTTTGAGGCGAGAAAACCATAAATTAAGGCATTATGTGCACCTTGGAACGGGTAATTATCATCGTAGTACATCACGAATCTATACCGATTATGGCTTTTTAACCTCTGATAAAAAAATAGCTGCGGATGTCAGTAATCTATTTGTACAATTAACTAGTCTTGGTAAAACACCAAAAATGAACAAATTGTTACATGCTCCTTTTACACTGCATGAAGGTTTATTAAGTCGTATTGAACGTGAGATTTCTCATGCTGAGCAAGGACTTCCCGCTCATATTATTGTTAAAGTGAATGCATTAGTTGAACATGACATGATTCAAGCATTCTACCGAGCATCAATGGCTGGGGTGAAAATTGACTTGATCATTCGGGGGATTTGCTGCTTAAAACCTGGTGTTGAAGGACTTTCCGACAATATTGTTGTTCGCAGCATTATCGGCCGATTTCTTGAGCATACACGTGTGTTCTATTTTGAAAATAACGGTGATTCAGAAGTCTGGGCTGGCAGTGCCGATTTGATGAAACGTAATTTATTACGCCGTGTTGAGACATGCTTCCCCATTGAACATAAAAAGCTCAAAAAACGTGTTATCAGTGATCTTAGGGTTTATTTGGATGACAATACCCAAGCTTGGTTATTGTCTGATAATGGCCGCTACCATCGAATTAGTCACGCTGAGGATGTCGAAGCAGTTTCGGCCCAGAAGTCATTGCTTGCTGGACTCGCTAAACAATATTAGCCTCGCTACTCATTGTTACAAATATAGCCATCTGGGTATTGTTGCAGCCATTCTAGGTATGTTTGCGTCAATACAGGAGGTGGGTGACTCTCGACGATGACGATGTTTAATTCACTCCACTGCTTCAAAGATTTTATCTCAATATCCATGCTGTGTCCCTACATTATTAATGGTTATTAAAAATAATAATAGCAGGGCAAGAATAAAGAAACAATGACTTATGTCACATTGTTAAGCTTAATTGTTAATTGTCCAGCAGTAATGAATTTTAGGATTTCGCTCAAAATCCTTCGCTAAGGTCTCACGGCTAATATCTTTAATAGTCAGATCTGACAAAGCATCATTATCTAATTTAAAGTCACGACGGTTGGTTGAGAACAATAAAACACCGTTATTTGTTAACAAATTTGTGGCCATTTTGATCAATAAGATATGATCTCGCTGAATATCAAACACCCCTTCCATCCGGCTTGAATTTGAAAATGTTGGTGGATCCAGAAATATCAAATCATAACGTTGTTCATTATTATGGGCACTTTGCAGCCATTCCAAGCAGTTAGCGCGTTTAAATTGGTGGTTATCACTCGTAAATCCATTGGTCGCCATATTCTGTTGTGCCCAGTCTAAATAGGTATTAGACATGTCAATGGTTGTGGTTGATTTGGCTTGCCCCGCTGCAGCAAATACCGTGGCCGAACCGGTGTAGGCAAATAAATTAAGAAAATCTTTTCCTGCCGATTGTTGTGCAATCATTTGACGAATTGGTCGGTGATCTAAAAATAAACCAGTATCTAAATAATCGGTGAGGTTTATCCAAAAACTGAGGCCGGCTTCTGTCACTTTTATTTGTTGTTTTTGTGATGCTTGGGCTTGGTATTGTTGTGTGCCTCGCTGTTTTTGGCGTAGTTTTAAGGCAATATGAGATGGTGGTAATTGCAATACTTGTGGAATAATATGCATCACATCATTTAAGCGTTCAATCGCTTTGGCGGGATCAATTGTTTTGGGTGGTGCATATTCTTGCACATGGACATGATCACCATAAATATCAATAGCAACAGCATAATCTGGTAGATCGGCATCATAAAGCCGGTAACATTCAATTTTGTTTTTCCGCGCCCATTTGCCGAGGTGTTTTAGGTTTTTCTTCAAGCGATTAGCAAACATTTCTGCATTTTGTGATAATTCATAATCTGAGACTGTCTGTGCATTATGATTAACGTTAACTGGTGGTGATAGATCTTCGCGTTGTGTTCTATTTGATACTGGCCTCGGCGCTCGATAACATAAAACCTGACAAGCAATAGGACCATTATCAAACGGCGTGCTATCAAATAAAGTTAAGCCGGTAAATTTACCTAAGCTTTCATTATCGGTAATCATAGTCGTGCGCCATGCTGGGAAGGATTCACTGGCAATATTGCCGAGACTTTCATACAGATAATGTAAGTCCGCAATATTGCCCATACGTTCGCCATAGGGTGGGTTACAAACAACTAGGCCACTTGTTGGCAATACACTTTTTTGTGACGGCCAACCTAGTAGTTCACGTTGTTCGACAACAATCCGTTCTGACAAACCAATTTCAGCAATGTTTTCCAGTGCTGCCTTAATCGCTTTGGCATCGGCATCACCCCCTGTAATAACGGGTAATCGTGCTAAACCACTATGTCTGCGGCGTTCTGCTTCCGCTTTTAATCGTTGCCAAGCTTCTTTGTCGTGTTGTTTCCAGTATAGAAAGCCAAAATAATCACGAATTATTGCTGGTGCAATATCCGCGGCAATCATGGCCGCCTCGATTATAATGGTTCCAGAACCACACATTGGGTCAATAAGCCCCCAACCCTGCTTGGCTAATGTTGGCCAGTCAGCAGTCATTAATATTGCAGCGGCAAGGTGCTCTTTCAGTGGTGCTGGCGTAGTCGCTACCCGATAACCACGTTTGTGCAAGCTTTCACCTGATAGGTCAATACTGACAATTGCTTGATTATGTTTCAGGTAAACATTGATTCGACAATCTGGTTGATGAAGATCAACCGATGGCCGTACCCCTGATTGCTCACGAAAACGATCAACAATGCCATCTTTAACGCGCTGTGCACCATATTGAGTATGGTGGATTTTAGATCTAAAACTATTAAAGTCGACAGCAATTGTGCTGCCTTCAGCCTCAATATGATCTTCCCACGGAAGCTCAACAATGCCTTGATATAACTCATCGGTGGTGGGCGCTGAGAAATGAGCAATCGGCATAAGCACTCGAATAGCAATGCGAGACCATAAACACACACGGTAAGCATCTTCTAAGCTGCCGGAAAAACGAATATTGCCTTGCTCTTGTTTGGTCTCTTTAATGCCCATTTCAGCAAGCTCTTTTGCCAATAAGGGCAGCATGCCGCGAGCGGCTGTTACGGTAAACTTGTGTTTGGTCATGAAAGGTTCCTGATATAATTGCGACTATTTTAATACACCTAAGGATCTTCATGGCAGTTAATGATAAACAAAAGCGCTATTTAAAAGGTTTAGTACATCCTCTAAAGCCAGTAGTCATGATAGGTAATAAGGGTCTTACAGAGACTGTGTTGGCTGAAATAGAAAAGGCGCTTGAGCAACATGAATTGATTAAAATCCGCATTAGTGGCCAAGATAAAGCTGAACGTATTGCAATGTTGGCGGATATTACCGATAAAACAAGCTCAAACTTGATCATGAGTATTGGCCATGTAGGCGGATTATACCGTCCGGCCCAAGAGCCAACCATTGTGTTGCCACGTAACAAATAAAAAAGAGTTTTATATGATAGAAAAGCCAGCCGATACTGAACAAACAATCGAAAAAGTCATTGCGGAAAGATGGAGTGGCCGCGGCTATGATGCTTCAGTGCCTGTCAGCGATGAGCAAATTATCGCTTTATGTGAGGCTGCTCGTTGGGCGCCCTCTTGTTTTGGTGACCAACCTTGGCGCTTTATTATTTGGAATAAACATCAAGATGAACATGCTTGGCAACAAGTATTGCAATGTTTAGCACCGGGCAATCAAGAGTGGGCAAAAAATGCTTCGGTATTAATTTTAGCCGCATCCGTTAAAACATTTAGTCATAATGATAAAGATAATCGTTGGGTTGGTTATGATACTGGTGCAGCAAGTATCAGCCTATGTTTACAGGCAACAGCAATGGGCTTAATGAGCCATCAAATGGGTGGGTTTGATGGTGAAAAGATTAAAAATACTTTTGCTATTCCAGATAATATTGAATGTTGGGCGATGATTGCAGTTGGACAGCCTGTTGCCTTAGATAGTTTGAGTGATGAACAATTAGAGCGGGAACTAAAAGCACGTGAACGACGTCCGTTAACTGAACAGTTTTTTAGTAATGGCTGGAACAAGCCTATTAAATCAGGAGGATAATAAATGAAATTCACTATTTTATTTGCAGGCTTATTAATTGCCACCACAGCATCAGCCTATGACCCGCTCTATTTAAAACGCTTGTTAACAACTAATATATGCCATCACTGTACGCTGAATGATGCTGACTTATCTGGTAAAGACCTAACGGGTGCAGATCTGAGTGAATCCAATTTAAAAGGTATTAATTTGAGTGATGCAACATTAGTCGGCAGTTGGTTCACCCGCTCTCGTGTACACGGAGCAAACCTTGAGAATGCTAATCTCTCAAATTCATTAATGGATTACGCTACTTTTGATGGCGTTAATTTAAAAGGTGCTAACCTCAATGGCGCTAAATTAAATTTTTCTGACTTTTCAAATGCTGATATGAGCGGTGCCACAACTGAAGGTGCTGTGTTACGTGGTATTAAATACTGCAATACAACCATGCCTGATGGGACGATTAATAACAGCGGTTGCTAATCTCCCCAACAAAATTGTTCTATCGATAGCTGCTTACGTTAAAATAAGCGGCTATTATTTTATCTATATGATCAACTGCTATTGAAACAAACACTGCAACAACTTACTAAACAGCTCAAAGATGTGATGTTGATCGATCAGTTTCCTCTCCGGCGACGTTTGCAAAACCTTGGCAAACAACAAGACATCAAGCCTGATCAGCTCAATTCAATCATTGAAAAAATTACCGCTTCAACTGAACGTCGTAGATTTCGGCAACAGCAATTACCCAAGCCAGAATTTGATGGTGATTTGCCCGTTATTGAGCGACGAGCAGAAATTGCCAAAGCCATTAGTGACAATCAAGTCATCATCCTTAGCGGTGAAACAGGATCGGGTAAAACCACTCAACTTCCTAAAATATGTTTGGAATTAGGCCGCGGTGTCGCAGGCTTAATTGGTCATACTCAGCCTCGCCGTATTGCTGCTCGAACTGTGGCAACACGTATTGCAGAAGAGCTCAAAACTGAATTGGGCGATATTGTAGGCTATAAAGTCCGTTTTCATGATCAAGTTAAAGCCGATCGTAGCTATATTAAATTAATGACTGATGGGATATTACTTGCTGAGACTCAGAACGATAAGTTTCTCAATCAATATGACACGATTATTATTGATGAAGCTCATGAACGCAGCCTTAATATTGATTTTCTATTGGGCTATATCAAACAATTATTGCCTAAGCGTCCTGACTTAAAAGTTATTATCACCTCAGCAACCATTGATACCGAAAAATTTTCCAAACATTTTAATGATGCGCCTGTTATTGAAGTAACCGGACGAACCTATCCTGTTGAAATACGCTACCGTCCTCCGGCAGGCGAAGATGAAGAACAACGTGACTACGATATGATTAGGGGTATTATTGAAGCCGTTGATGAATTATGTGGTGAAGGCCAAGGTGATGTTTTAGTCTTTTTATCTGGTGAACGCGATATTCGTGATGTATCAGAAGCATTACGCAAACATCATCCTCCACAAACTGAAGTATTGCCACTATTTGCTCGTCAATCTGCTGCTGAACAAAATCGTGTATTTAAAACCGGTGGTCATCGACGCATAGTGCTTGCCACCAATGTGGCTGAAACATCATTAACTGTTCCGGGGATTCGTTATGTAGTTGATCCTGGTTTTGCTCGAATCAGTCGTTACAGTGTTCGCAATAAAGTACAACGACTGCCCATTGAAAAGATATCGCAATCCAGTGCTAATCAACGTTCTGGTCGATGTGGGCGTGTTGCTGCAGGTATTGCTATTCGACTTTATAGTGTCGATGACTTTAGCAATCGTCCTGACTTTACTGATCCGGAAGTATTAAGAACCAATCTCGGTTCTGTCATTTTACAAATGTCGTCACTTAAATTAGGTGAGCCTGCAAAATTCCCATTTATTAATCCCCCGCCTCAGAAGATGATTAATGATGGTTTTCGTTTATTAGAAGAGCTCGGTGCTGTTAACAAGCAACGGCAGCTAACAGAAATTGGGCAGCAGCTTGCTAAACTTCCTATTGATCCTCGTATTGCCAGAATGGTCATTGCAGCTCAAAAACTGAATAGCTTAACCGAAGTGCTCATTATTGCCAGTGCTCTTAGTATTCAAGATCCTCGTGAACGACCGATGGATAAACAGCAAGCAGCTGATGAGGCCCATAGTAAATATAAAGATGAACGTTCCGATTTCTTGGGGTATTTAAAATTATGGGAGCTTTATCACGATAAGAAAAAACATTTAACCCAGAATAAATTACGTAAATATTGTAAAGAACATTTTTTATCCTTTTTACGCTTACGTGAATGGCACGACATTCATCAACAATTGCATATTCAAGTAACTCAGATGGGCTTAAAACCAAATCAAGTCGCTGCCGAATACCAAGAGATTCATCAAGCTTTATTAGCTGGTTTACTCAGTAATATCGCCATTAAAACGGATAAAAATGAATATACCGGCACCCGAAATTTGAAATTGCATATCTTCCCCGGTTCTGGATTGCACAAAAAAGGGCCTAAATGGATTATGGCTTCTGAGTTGGTTGAGACAGGACGACTTTATGCTCGAACTGTCGCCAAAATCGAACCGGAATGGATCGAACCTGTTGCTGGTGACTTAGTTAAAAAACAATACTCAGATCCTCATTGGGAAAAAAAGCCAGCCCAAGTTGTTGCCTTTGAACAAATATCTTTATATGGCTTGCCGATAGTCGCTCGCCGGCGGGTGCATTTTGGTGCTATTGATCGGGCTATGTCATATGAAGTTTTTATTCGTGATGCCTTAGTTCAAGGTGACTGGCACTGTCTGGCGGCCTTTTTTAAACATAATTTAGATCTTATTCAAAATATTGAATTATTAGAGCAAAAATCCCGCCGCCGAGATGTACTAGTAGATGATGAGGTCTTGTTTGAGTTTTATACACAGCGTATTCCTGACCATATTGTGAATGGTGCTAGCTTTGAAAAGTGGCGTAAAAAAGCTGAAAAAGAACAGCCTAAATTACTTTTCTTGAATCGTGATGATTTGATGCAACATCAAGCAGAGCATGTCACTGATGATGCCTTTCCTGACCAAATGTTGGTTAATCTGGTTCCGCTGACTTTGGAGTATCACTTTGAACCTGGCAAACAGCACGATGGTGTCACTCAATCTATTCCATTGTCGTTGTTGAATCAGACCCATGCTGAACGATATGAATGGCTGGTGCCGGGTTTATTGCGAGATAAGATTATTTTTCTTATTAAGAGCCTGCCTAAATCACAGCGTCGACACTTTATCCCTGTTCCTAACTATGCTGATAATTGTTTAAAAAACATGTCGCCGGATTCTGGTGCACTTTTGCCTGCTTTGAGTGAACAGTTACGAAAACAAGCAGGAGTTACGATTGCTTTATCCGATTGGAATCTTTCTGATTTACCTAATTATTTGCAAATGAATTTTCATTTACTAGATGAAGATGGAAATTTACTTGATGAAAGTCGAGATTTAAATCAGTTAAAACAACAATGGGCTGCAGAAGCCGCAGCAAGTTTTAGGCAGATGCCTGATAGTGAATATGAACAACAAGGTCTGACATCATGGTCATTTGGGGATTTACCTGCAAGCATTATCTTAGAGCAAAATGGCCTTGAAATGACCGCTTATCCTGCTTTAATCGATAAAGCTGATCATGTTGATTTAACATTAATGGATACCCAACAACAGGCTAGTAATTTTACAGCTAAAGGTTTGCGGCGATTGTTTATGTTAGAGCAAGCTGATTCGGTTAAATATCTTGATAAAAACCTGCCGAATATTCAACAGATGTGTTTACACTATGCCAACGTTCCACCGGGCCCCTTTGAAGATAATCAATTATTGGATAATAAAACACCCTGTGAACAATTAAAAACAGATCTTATTCATATTGCTTTTGACCGTTGTTTTTTATTAGATCAAGAAACCATTAACAGCCAACAGCAATTTGAACAACGATTAGAGAGTCATCGTAGTGAATTAATTACCATTGCAGCAGATCTTGCTAAACAAATCGCTAAGCCACTGGCCGAATATCATGCAGTTGCTAAACGGTTATCGGGAAAAATGCCATTAACGGCCCTCAATGCGGTAAAGGATATTAAACAGCAGTTAAACCATCTTCTCTATCAGGGATTTACCCATCACACACCCGATCATGTATTAAAGCGTCTGCCTATGTATTTTCAAGCAATCGGTCAACGTTTAGACAAACTCAACAGCGATCCCCGTCGTGATCAACAGTGGATGATGGAAATTGCACCCTATTGGCAGCGTTATTTAAATAATATTAATCGACAATCAACCGCAGAGTTTGAACAGTATCGCTGGATGTTAGAAGAATTTCGTATTTCCTTATTTGCCCAAGGCATTAAGACCGCCTACCCTATTTCTGCAAAACGTTTAGACAAGCAATGGAATCAATGTTGAGTTAAGCAGTTGTTTCAATCACCCATTCCGTTTCTTCAATTACCCATGGCTGAGGTGGTCCATTCCAATAGCCTTGAGCATAATCAACACCTAATTCACGAAGTTTTTCAAAGATCTCCTCATTTTCGACAAATTCAGCGATAGTTTTTAAGCCCATTACATGGCCAATGCCATGAATTGAATCAATCATTTCAAGATTGACAGGGTCCGTTAAACAATCTCTTACAAACATACCATCAATCTTCAGATAATCGATTGGCATTTGTTTTAAATAGGCAAATGATGATAAACCACTGCCAAAATCATCTAATGCAAACTGACATCCAACCGCACGTAATTCGTTGATAAAGTGCAGTGCAGCAGTTATATTGGAAATAGCTGCTGTTTCCGTGATCTCAAAGCAAATATAAGCACCAAATTGTGTGAAATCACTCGCACGTATTAAGCGGATGATCTTGTCATAAAAACGTGGATCGCCCAATGAATGTCCTGAAATATTGATGGCATATACCCCACCAATATCTCTGCCTTCCATATGTGCAACATTCAGGGTCATTAAAACCTGCTCTACCACCCATAAATCAATAGCCGCTGCTAAATTGTATCGCTCTGCTGCGGGTAAAAATAATCCTGGTGGAATAATACTGCCATCGACATCTTTTATCCGAATCAACAGTTCATAATGGGGAAGTTTTCCTTTGCCATCTATTTGTACAATTTCTTGGCTGTACAAAACAAACATATTTTTCGCTAATGCCTGTTGGATTTTTGAAACCCACTGCATTTCACCGGAACGTTGTGTAAGCGCTTCATCATCGTGAGTAAATATATGTAGTCGGTCTCGGCCGGCTTCTTTGGCGGCATAACAAGCGCTATCTGCTTGTTTAAGTGCCTCTGTCATTGTGCTATTACTGTCAATTAAGACCAAGCCTAAACTTGCACCAACATTAAAGCTTTGTTCAGAATAAATAAACCGAAACTCGCGAATTTTAGCTAATAACAATTCCAATTGTGTTTCTGCATCATCCATTGAGCAATGCAGCATTAAAACAGCAAATTCATCACCTCCGATCCGAGCTAATAAATCAGATTGACGTAAACCACCTCTAAGTACCTGTGCTAATTGTTTTAGTAGCTCATCACCGGCAATGTGGCCACAAGTATCATTAACCACTTTAAATTGATCTAAGTCGATATAACAGAGTACATGTTCAGCTTTATCTATAGATTGTTGTAATAGCAACTGCAACTGAGCTTCAAAGGCATGTCGATTTGGTAAGCCCGTTAAAGAATCATGTTCAGCTTGATATGTTAATTCTTCTGTTAATTTTTGTTCCTGACTAATATCTTGAATATGGAGAATGGCATATTCAAATTTACCAAGTTCATCTATTACTGCAGAGACGGTCACATGCACCCAAACAGTGGTATTATTTTTTCGTAAATATCGTTTTCTCAATTGATATTGTTGACGCTTGGTCGTAACAAGTTCATCAAATAGCTTTTGGCTTTGTGCTCGATCATCAATATGAGAAAGAGGTAATATATTCATGCCGATGATTTGAGTACGACTGTAACCAATGAGTTCACAGGCCTTTTTGTTGGCGCGAAATATAATCATATCGCTATCAACCAAACCCATTGCTACGCCAGCTTTATCAAACGCACTGCTTGATAATTTTTCACTATTACTCAACTGCTCCAGTAGTAAGCTTTGCTGGTGATTATTTTCTGTCAAATCATCAAGAAGAACAACATTATGGAGCCGTAATTTTAAACTATCGATTAGTGTGTTATGCATTCGTCTTGCCGTTATAACCATCATTGAGAAATAAATGACGACGATAGCTGCTGCGTTGAACATGTCATTTTCATAAAAGATATAGACTAAAGGAGATACCAGCGGGGTAATAAAAGTAACGTAAGTGAATAAACTGCCTGTATTAGAGCTCAATGCACCAGCCATTATTCCAATTATGGCAAGTGGAATAATAAGCTGATTAGTCGATGACAATGTTGGCTCTATGAAAAGCCCTATCAAACCAAGTGATAATCCGTGACTAAAGGAACCAAGAGCATATAACTTTTCATATTTGTTGATAGGTATATCTAATTGTTGTTTATCATTCACCCCAATTTTTTTCTTGAGTTCCTTGATTAATAATAATCTCAATGTAACGACTGGGATAACAGCTGCCACCCAAAACATAATTAGATTATGATCAAGCTCCTGCCATAAAACGCTTGCAGTAATTAAACAAACGAATGCAGAAGTGATAATGACTATTGGCGCGTTCTGAAGTAATAGGCCTACACGGGCAACATCAACTTTGTGTGATTCAGCGTGAGAGATTATAGGTTTTTTAGTATTGGCATTCATGTTTATATTTTGTATGCAAATTCTGATAAATTTGTACCACATTCTATGGCTCTATTGCCTGTATTACAAGTTTAATACGGCTACAAACTATTAACTTAATAGATGTTCAGTTTCGGTTCAGCTTGTTGTTGTTAATGTGCAGTCAACAGCCAACAAAAAAAGGAGAGCTGCTATGAACAACGTATTAATAACTGCAAGTTTAGCAACTGTATTAACATTATCTTCTGCTGCTTCATTAGCAGGGAATTATAAACATCATGATAATAAGCATAGTTTTAAAGATACTGCTCGTGTTACTCATGTTGAAACACTTTACAAAACTGTTCGTATTTCTACACCACAACGCGAATGTTGGGATCGGACACCATCTCGTTCAAGTTATAACAATCAGCGTGGTGATTCATATACCAGCACGATTATTGGTGGGATTGTTGGTGGTGTCATCGGCAACCAATTTGGCGGTGGTAGCGGTAAAACAGCCCTAACAGTTGCTGGTACACTTTTAGGTGGATCTATTGGTCGTGACTTACGCCATCAACCAAAATCACATTCTCGTTATGACCACGGTGAACAATGTCGTGTTACACAGCGTTATCATGAGGAACAACAAATTGATGGTTATCAAGTAAGCTATAAATATCAAGGTCAGACCTATACCACACATATGGATTACGACCCTGGTAGACGACTTCCGATAGAAGTCTCAGTTCGCCCTGCTACACACCGTTATTACTAGTTTTTTACAAGGAGATAGAAATGAAGTTCAATAAAAAACTTATTATGTCCATCAGTGTAATCAGTGTAGTGCTTAGTGCTATTTCGATGACCACACAAGCTGGGGAACAACCTTATATAGTTACTGATGGTACTCATCTAGATGCAGATAGTTACAAAGGTTTCAAATTATATCGTAACTGGTGTGCACGTTGCCATGGTACCTATGGTCAAGGCATGGTTGGGCCAAATTTAGCTGAAAGCTTAAATGTGATTGGTAAGGATGAGTTTTTTACTACCGTGGAAAATGGTAAAACAGGCACAATCGGTAGCATGCCGCCATGGAAGGCTAATGTAAAAGTAATGGAAGGTCGTGATGCACTATATTCCTATTTAAAGGCACGTTCTGATGGCGCTATCGGTGAAGTAAAACCAAAGAAAGCAAAATAATAGAGACTGTAAACGCCCTATGCACATAGTATTGTGCATAGGGACTTGCACTCTTACTCGATACCGTTAAAAATAGCGATCAAATTGAGTTAAGGTTAAATTATGAAATTATTCCGGTATCTTGTTGTGATGCTCGCTCTCATGTTGACATTCAATGTGTTTGCAGCCCATTTGCCTGATGATATTGAGCCCGGTGATGGCGTCAATGATATTCAACTACCTCTTACTAAAGAGTCAGCCGCTGAGCTGGTTCGGATAGAAAATAAAGGTAAAGTATTGTCGGTTGACCAAACCAAGGCTAAGGGTAAAAAAATATTTAGTATCAAAGTGCTGCATGACAACGGAAAAATCAAAGTGTATCAACTTGATTCTCAAACTGGTCATTCACCCAAGTAATCTCTATGCGTATTTTACTGGTTGAAGATGAAGCTCTTATTCGTGAACAAATCACCCAGCAACTTCAAAAACAAAATTTAACAGTTGATGCTGCTATCGATGGTGAGGAAGCATTTTATTTCGGGAGTGAATATCCCTATGACGTTGCCATCATTGACTTAGGCTTGCCCAAGCTTTCTGGTATTGAAGTCATACAACAATTACGAAAAGCGGGGAAAAAATTTCCAATACTGATCTTAACAGCACGAGGTAGCTGGCAAGATAAAGTGGAAGGTTTGGAAGCTGGCGCCGATGATTATTTAGTCAAACCTTTTCATTTTGAAGAGTTATCAGCACGTATTAATGCCCTTGCAAGACGAGCATCAGGCTGGGCTAACGCCACTTTAGCATGTGGATCTCTTAGTTTAAACCCTTCCAGCCAAGAGGTGGTCAACAATGGTATTACTATTGATTTGACGGCCTATGAATATCGCTTACTTCATTTTTTAATGCTACATGCTGGCGAAGTACTATCAAAAACAGAGTTAACTGATCATATCTATGAACAAGATCACGATCGGGACAGCAATGTCATTGAGGTATTTATAAAACGTTTACGTAATAAACTCGACCCCGACAAAGTGCTTGACCCGATCGAAACCTTACGTGGTCGTGGTTATCGATTAACATTACCACGTGCCCATTAAACAACTATCCCTCACAAAGCGACTTCTTATTGCCGTCAGTTTGGTGCTGACGGCATTTCTAGGTCTATCAGCATTTAGTTTAAACAATGCTTTTCAAACGAGTGCAGATAGTGCTCAAGAAAAACGATTAATAAACTATGTCTACACGCTATTAACCGCTGCTGAATTTTCCGAAAATGGTATCGTAAAAATGCCAGATGCACTTGCTGAGCCAGAATTTTCTATTCCAAACTCTGGATTATATGCACAAATAACCAGTGGCCAAGATATTATCTGGCAATCTGAATCAACCTTAGGCTTATTTATAGCTCTTCCTGATCATCCGGGCCCCTCAAATCAAACCTTATCAACCGTTGAGCTTAATAGTGGCATTAAATTGATTAATATCGCTTACGGCATCGTCTGGGAAAATAGACAAGGTGATGAGTTTCATTACACCATTAATGTCTCGGAAGATCTTAATAATATTGATCAGCAAAAAGCAAAATTTCAGCGAAGTTTATGGTATTGGCTTGGTGGAACAGGTCTGATGCTATTAATTGCTCAGGCCTTTATTTTACGTTGGGGTTTAAGGCCGTTACACGATGTTGCTATTGATTTGCATGCCATTGAAAGTGGTGATCGGCAACGGTTATCAAAAGATTACCCTAAAGAATTAAATCAACTCACCCGAAATATTAACACCCTACTTGACCATGAAAAATCACGGCGTGAACGATATAAAAACTCATTGGCTAACTTGGCACACAGCCTCAAAACGCCGCTCGCTGTATTCCGTGGAGAGCTCGAAAGTAGTGCTAGCATTGAAGCCTTAAAACGCTCTGGAAATGAACAGGTTGATCGCATTACAACATTGGTCAATTATCAATTACAACGCGCTGCTACCGAAGGTCAAGGCAGTCTGTTAGCTTCGGTATCATTAGTTGAAATTATCACTAAAATTTTGGATTCATTAAACAAGGTTTACCAAAGCAAAAATATACCGCGTCAATTCAAATTTGAGCAAGAATTGATGATTCATGCTGATGAGGGTGATATGTATGAATTATTGGGTAACTTACTGGAAAATGCTTATAAATACTGTCGTCAACAAGTTCATATTTTGGTAGAAGAGTCATCAGACAATATCCGTGTGCAAATAGAAGATGATGGTCCGGGTATACCATCACATTCCCAGCAAGATATTATCAAACGTGGAAAACGCATTGATACCCAAGAAGAAGGACATGGACTCGGTTTAGCTATTGTGGCTGATATTATTGATGCTTATCAGGGCGAAATCAAGCTTGATAAAAGCCAGCTTGGCGGTGCCCGATTTATTGTTAGCCTACCGAAACAATAAGTATTTTTATGCTATTTCAGATTGGCAATATTGTAAGTATTTAAACAATAACCGTGCTGATTTAGCTGGTTTGTTTTGAGTGGTTTCTTTATTAGCATTTCGGACTAATTGTCGAATATGTTGGATATCAATATCTTTAAATTGATGTCTCAATATCGTCATAACCTCACTGTCACCAGCCAGCAGATCATCTCGCCATTGTTCTAACTGGTGAAATAGCTTTAGCTCACTGTTATCTACCTGCCGAACCTTTTCTAAACCTTGTTGTATGAGGTCATAATCCTCATGAACCATCAAACCACCAATAAAACCTATTTGCCTCTTTCGAGCACCGTGCGTCATACCATGTGCTTTAATCACTGATTCATAAAGTCGTTCAGACAAATCAAGTTTATCTAAGTCTTTCATTGATAACTCAAGTAACTCTTTACCTAGATCTTTTAATGCTTGAAGTTCACGTTTAACCTGAGATTTACTTTTCTCATCAGGACGGTCTTCATGATAAGTGCCACCTTGCCAGTAGTTATTATTTGCCATATCGTTAGATAAATAATTAGCGAATCAACAAAAAGTTAGAGCTACTTTCTAACAGCATTTGAGTAGTAAAACTACCAAAAAATAGTCCATGAACTTTGCCATGACTAAATGCTCCCATTGCTGTGGTATCAATATCATTCTGTTGTTGATAACGAAGTAATTCATCCATCGCTTCACCCGCAAGTGCAGTAGCTACAAAATTAATATTACCTTCGGTTAACACTACTTTAGCTTCCTCGACTAATTGCTCAGAATCAGCCATATTTTTTTGCACACACACTAGGTGAACTTCTAATGATTGGGTACAAAAAGTCCCTTTTTTAATAAATTCTAAGGCTATTTTAGAAGTGGGGCTTCCGTTATAAGCAAACATTAGTTTTTTAGGTTCTGAAAAATCAGTACTTTTAACAATGAATACCGGTGAGTGAATCGCCCTGATCGCACCCTCTAATTGTGAGCCTAAACCTTTCTTATTACCATCATGGTCCTCACCTTTTGAACCCAGTACCACGATAGCTATTTCATCTTCCAAATCAGCCAGCGTTTCAGGTAAAGAACCATGTCGCTGTTTAGCAATGATCTTTGTTAATCCAGCCTGCTCGGCCATTTGCTTGGCATGGTTCAGGATTATTTTACCTTCAGCGATCAATTGTTTACTTTCCGAACGTTCTTCATCAGATAACTCATCCAATAAATGTTCTTTCATATTAGGCGTAATGGTACCTTCGCGGTGAACCTGTTCACTACGATGTGAATGTTCAATGGTATGTAGAAACTTAATTGGAGACTGACTATTATTTGCCAGCCAAATAGCATGTTCAATCACTACATTACTTAGCTCTGAACCATCAATGCATGCAAGGAGGCATTTAGTTGAAGTTGTCATTTGTTAATGTCCTCCCATGATTTTTTCAATCTCTTCTGGTTTATCATGTACCGCAAATTTATCTAATAAGGTTTCACTGGCTTCATTCAAGCCGGTAATACTGACATCAGTCCCTTCACGACGCAACTTAATAACTACCTTATCTAAGGCCGCCACTCCCGTGATATCCCAAAAATGGGCGCGATGAACATCAATAACCACCTTATCGACAGCTTCTTTGAAATCGAAGAAGCCTATAAACTTATCAGATGAATTAAAGAATACTTGACCAACCACTTGATATGTTCGTGTATCACTAACATCATCGTAATCAGATTCAACATACATAAACTGACTCAAACGTTGAGCCATAAAGAGTGAGCCAATCAAGATTCCGGCAAACACACCAAATGCTAAGTTATGTGTCCACACTACGACAATCACCGTTGAAACCATCACTGCGGAAGCGCTAGTTGGGTTTGTTTTTAGTTCTTTTATGGAGACCCAGCTAAAGGTACCGATTGATACCATAATCATCACTGCAACCAATGCTGCCATTGGCACAATTGATAAAATATCACTTAAGAAAACGACAAGAATCAATAAAAAACCACCGGCAACTAATGTCGACAATCGACCACGGCCGCCGGATTTAACATTAATGATTGATTGGCCAATCATGGCACAACCGGCCATACCACCAATTAAACCAGAGCCAATATTGGCAATACCTTGGCCTTTACATTCACGTTTTTTATCACTTTCGGTATCGGTTAACTCATCAATCACATTGGCCGTCATTAACGACTCTAGTAAGCCCACAATGGCAATTGATATTGAATATGGCAATACAATACTCAATGTTTCAAAATTAAATGGCACATCTGGCCATAAGAAAATAGGTAAGGTATCGGGTAATTCACCCATATCTCCAATAGTACGAACATCGATTCCCATGAAATATACCACTGAGGTGATCACCACGATATTTACCAATGGTGAAGGTAGTAATTGTCCCAACTTCGGTACATAAGGGAATAAGTAAATAATACCCAAGCCTAGTGCTGTTAAGGCATAAACATGCCACGTTACATTCGTTAGTTCGGGAAGCTGTGCGGTAAATATTAATATCGCCAAGGCATTTAAAAAGCCTGTCATCACTGACTTGGAGATGAAGCTCATAAACTTATGTAGATTCAAATAGCCTGCGACAATTTGCAGTATTCCCGCCACAACCGTTGCTGCTAATAAATATTGTAAGCCATGATCTTTTACTAAGGTCACCATTAATAATGCTGTCGCTGCTGTCGCTGCCGAAATCATCCCTGCCCGACCACCGACAACGGCAATCATTACTGCGATAGCAAACGAGGCGTATAAGCCTACTTTAGGATCAACACCAGCAATAATTGAGAATGCAATCGCTTCTGGCACCAACGCCAAAGCAACAACGATCCCAGCCAGAATATCGCCACGGATATTACCTAGCCAGTCTTGTTTAGCTGATAGCAGCATGTATGTCTTTCCTAATTATAAATAGATGGTGTTATCAGAGCAGATAACAAGTAGCAGATTATACAGCAAAACACATTTTCTTCTCTTCGCCGATAACTGAGTCTCACCTAGTCCACATTCACCACTTTATGCATATCACCAAATACATCATCAAATAGGACTGATAAATATTCAGCTCCGAATGTAGACATGTGGTCTTCATCGCGGTATAGAGGTATATTATTCGCTACGACCATACAATACTTGTTATCACACAAATATTTTGCAGGATCAATACTTTTAATCTGCTTTTCATTTTCTAAAGCCGTAAAAATAATATTCACACTTTCTGTTCTTTGCATATATTCACTCAATGATGGTGCGATTATTAAATTTACATTCCTATCCGATATTGTCGCGACAAAATGACTAGCGGGAACATCAAAGCCTATTTCTGGCGTTGGTCTTACCAATATTACTGTTCGCCCTAAAGCCTGTAATTTATCAATCGTTCGTCTCAAGCCTATTTCGACTAAATCTACATTTGTTTTATTGGTTGAACCGTTGACCTCAATATCAATTAACTTAACCGATCTCCCATGTTCATTTTTATAGCGAGTACCATTTGTGGATAAAGCCCATCGTGCAGCTAAAAAAACGGTCGTTATATTTGGATTGTTTTCAATGTATTTCACTACTCTATTATTGAAGGTATAACACGACTGATTATTAGGTCGATCAATTAGTAACAATGGTGGGCATCCCGATTTTGTGGCGATTTTTCCTGTTAGGCCATGAGTTTTGGCACTTAAATCAATGGCGGGCGCTAAGGCTCTTGCATGGGAGTCACCCCAAAACAGATAACTAGCTTGTAAGGTCTTATCACCGATATCACATAAGTCTTGGTTTCTACTCATTCGTCTTGTTACTTTTTGGCAACTGCCCCAGTGCTGCCACTTTGCATCATTTAAGCTCATCTCATAGGATAATTTATCTTCATATCTATTGGGGATGCCATTTTTCAAAATCACCACCAAACCAATACTCATAATGATTAATGAGCTGATCGATGAAGCAATAAAAGTACTGCTTTTGTCCCTTAAAAACATCTTATCTCTAAATGGTTTTTCAATATAGCGCCATGAAAAGACCGCTAAGATAAAGATCAGGCAGAGCACTATAGTTAAGCTTGTATTATTGACTCCTTGGATATAATAATATCTTGTATAAGCAAGAATTGGCCAATGCCACAAATAGAGTGAATAAGAAATCAAACCAATAAAAACCATTGGCTTGAAACTTAATAGCTTACCAACCAGTGATGTGGTATTAATTCCTGAATAGATAATCAGGGCAGCACCTACGGTGGGCGCTATTGCTGCTACACCTGGAAAGGAGGTATTACGGGTATAGAAAAAAACTGAATAACTTATCAACGCTAAGCCAATTAGCGATAGAAAGTCACATGCACGTTGATTTTTAAGAGAAGGAAATAGATTTATTGCTAGCAAGCTTCCTAGTAATAATTCCCAAGCCCTAGTTGGAATTAAATAGAAAGTTGCCGAAGGACTAAAAGGTGTTGCCAAAATACAAACAATAAGTGAAATCATGGTTAATGAAATTAGCCATTTCGCATATTGTTTGGAGTGGTATTTGGCAATAAACAACAATAACAATGGGAAGAAAATATAGTATTGTTCTTCAACTGCTAGTGACCATGTATGTAGTAATGGCTTTAATTCTGAAGTTGTTTCAAAATAACCTGACTGTTGATAAAAAAATATGTTCGATGCAAATAACGAGGTTGCTACGACACTTTTTCCTAACTCGATTAACTGCGTTGGATGGAATAAAATAAAACCTAATATTAAGCTAAACATTACAACAGCTATTAATGCAGGGAGAATCCTTCTGCAGCGACGTTCGTAAAATTTTGCTATTGAAAAATCATCATTTTCTATTTCACGAACAATAATGGATGTAATGAGATATCCCGATATAACAAAAAAGATATCCACACCAACATAGCCGCCACTCAAGATCTGTGTGCCTGAGTGGAAAATCACTACAGATAATACTGCAATGGCTCTTAAGCCATCAATATCAGGACGATAATTAGTGGTCATTATTCACCTTGTATAGTGACCATCACAGTTCTGTTATGACGTTGTGTGCGGTGTTCCCATAAGTAAATTCCTTGCCAAATGCCTAAGCTAGCACGTCCATGACTGACTGGAATGGTGAGATCAGGATTAGTCAGCACTGTCCGAATATGAGCACTCATATCATCAGGCCCTTCATCTTGATGCAAAAACATCGGATCACCGTCAGGCACAATATGTTGCATATAGGTTTCAAGATCGACACGAACATCAGGATCGGCATTTTCACATAACATTAGTGATGCACTGGTGTGCTGTACAAAGATATGGCAGGTACCTATAGAAATTCCTGATTGGGTAATGATCTGCTGGATTTGTGAGGTGATATTCGTTGTGCTGCGAGCTGTAGTGGTGAAATTTAATTGTTGCTGAAATACCATTTTTTATAATCCTGACTCAAAGTACGATTTAGCTTTACCTGATTTAATGATTTGGCGAATATGATCCGCTGCTTGTTGCTGTGAAATTTGCAAACCACAATGCCATAATGCCATTGTGCCACCTAGAACTAAACTATCAAATGCTGCACCAGCTTGACCAGACAATGCTTGTAAACCTGATTCAACAGTTTGTGCAGCCGTCACCATTTCATTTGTTGGTAATACTCCACGAGTTGTTTGTTTAACTCCAAATTCTGTTGGGTTAATAACAGATAGTTCAACTTTTCCATCAAATGATCTAAAACAGTTTGAAGGCTCACGTAATGTGGGTAATATTCCACCTTCAATACCACGAATAATCAAAGCGGATGCGAAACCAGCTTGCTGTGCTGCATAAGCCAATATCGGTGGGTATTCTTTATGCACAAAGCCTATCTGAACATGTGTTTTATCTTTTGCCCTGATTGGCATGACCAGCTTTTCAAGTGTCGCTAAACTTGGCCGTTTAATCATTCGTGTTCGTAAATCTTGTAATGCATATAATTTTGGACTTGCCTGAGCTTGATTGATAAATCCCCATCCAATATCACTATTATTAACCTTATCTGTTACCGCTTGAACGGAAAGATTAGTGTTTAGTCCTGCTTGTGATAATACTTGCGAATGAGTGACACCAAACTTCGGGCCCATTTCTTTCACACCTTGTGAAATCGTTGGCAGGCCTGATGCAGCTAATACAGCCGGTAAAAATGCTGAGACAGGACAATGTCGATTAAAGCCATTAAATGGTTCATTAATAATCAATAACTGCTTAACATCCGCTTCTGTTTGCTCAGTGTAATCTTGTAGTGCCTGCAATATGCCAACATTTTCATCATCTGTTTCGCGTTTGATCCGTAACGAAATAAAGAAGATTGCCGCTTGTACAGGATCGGCTTCGCCAGATAGTATTTCTAACATTGCCAATTTGGCTTCTTCCAAAGATAAGTTTTTACTTAGATGAGGTCCAGTCGCAACTTTTTTGATGGCATCCGCTAGTGCAGTCATAACCAGTCCCGCATTATTTGCTCATCAACTACGGTAATCCCTAGTTTTTCAGCTTTACTTAGTTTAGAGCCTGCATCTCTGCCAGCAACAACAAAATCTGTTTTGCTCGATACACTACCAGACACCTTCGCTCCTAGTGCCAATAACTTCTCTTTAGCTTCACTACGAGACATTTTCTCTAACGTGCCAGTGAGCACGATGATCTTTCCACTGAGGGCTGAATCAGCAGCGATTTTTTGCTCTACTGGCCAGTTAATCCCAGCTTCTAATAGTCGATTAATCACTTCTTGGTTATGCGCTTGATGGAAAAAAGTCACAATATGATGCGCCACAATAGGGCCAACGTCTTCAATTTCGACCAAGGATTCTTCATTCGTTATTTTTAACACATTCAAGGTCAGTAAGTTACTCGCTAATGAGCGCGATGTTGCCTCTCCAACCTCACGAATACCTAATGAATATAGGAATCTAGACAACTTGGTTTGTTTGGCAGCTTGTAAAGCTTCGACTAGATTAACTGCTGATTTTTCGCCCATTCTGTCTAAGTTTGATAATTGCTCAACGGTCAACTGGAACAGGTCAGCTACATCTGAAATCAAACCTTCATCAACAAGTTGTTCAACTAATTTATCACCTAACCCATCAACATCCATCGCCTTACGTGATGCGAAGTGTTTAATTGCTTCTTTTTGCTGTGCCGGACAATAAAGCCCACCACTACAACGTGCTACAGCTTCACCTTCTATACGTTCAACTTCTGAATCACATATTGGACATTTAGTTGGAATGGCAAAACTAACGGTATTGTTCGGTCTCTTTGATAATACAACTTGCACCACTTCAGGAATCACATCTCCTGCTCGCCGTACAATAACGGTATCCCCTACTCGCACGTCTTTACGGTCAATTTCATCTTGGTTGTGTAGGGTTGCATTGCTGACTGTCACACCACCGACAAATACTGGCTTCAACCGAGCGACCGGTGTTAAAGCACCAGTACGACCGACTTGTATCTCAATATCCTCAATGATGGTCATTTCTTGTTGTGCTGGGAATTTATGAGCAATCGCCCAGCGAGGAGCACGAGAAACAAAACCTAAACGTTGTTGTAGTTGAATATTATCAACTTTAAGTACCACACCATCTATATCGTAAGCGAGGCTTTCTCGCCTCTCACCTAGCCGATGAATATATTGCAAGCATCCATGTACTCCTAATACTTGTTCAAGTTCAGGCGAAATACGGCAGCCCCAATTGGCTATCAATGCCATTGCTTCTGAATGGCTAATAGGCTGATCCATACCTTGAATTTCACCCAGACCATAACAATAGATCTCTAATGGTCGACTGGCGGTAATTTTGGAGTCTAATTGGCGTAAAGCGCCTGCTGCTGCGTTGCGAGGATTAACAAATGGCTTTTTATCTTCCGCTATTTGCTTGATATTTAATGCTTCAAAGCCAGCTTTAGATATAAATATTTCACCACGTATTTCGATAACATCTGGAATGTTATCTCCTACCAGCTTTAAAGGAACGGTAGTTATTGTTCGAACATTAGCGGTCACATCTTCACCGATAGCACCATCACCACGGGTTGCCGCTTGAACTAATACTCCTTGCTCATACCTTAAACTAATCGCTAAACCATCTAATTTGGCTTCGGCAGCATAAACTTGCTGATCAGTGGTGTTTAACCAATCACGAACCCGTTGATCAAAAGCCTTTAACTCCTCCTCATCAAATACATTATCTAATGACAACATCGGTAAGGCATGAGTGATTTGGTCGAACTTATCCAGTGCTGTGCCGCCTACTCTTTGGGTTGGCGAATCAATAGTTAGCAGTCCAGGATGCGCTGTTTCAATTTGCTTTAACTCATTAAATAATCGATCATATTCAGAGTCTGAAACTTCAGGATTATCAATACTATAGTAGAGATAGCTATAGTTATCTATTAACTTTTTGAGTTCACTTGCACGTTGGGTTATATTAGTTGGAATAGTCATTATTACGGTACTGGCGTTGTTCAGATTGCATGGATAGATTAAGTTTTAGAATTTGAGACCTCATTCTTTCAAATGTACTTTGATTCACTGGTTTTCGGGATTCATCACACAATGTGCCACCTAATATGCTTGTTAGTGATTGTGCTGTTTGTAAAAGGTCGTCAAATAAAGTTAAATCATTCACTGGTCCGGGTAATTTAGCAAAGAGTAAAATTCCCGAAGTCGTCATTGACACAACATCTTGTGGCTCAAAGGTACCGGGCTCAATAATATTTGCAATACTAAAGAGTGGTGTATTACGAGCATCATGCGCCATACGATGATAAATACCTAGCTCACCAAATTTAAAATTTAAGGTTTCAAATGCTACTTTCAAATCTAAACCTGAAAACTGATCACCTTCTGCTGCTGTAATAGTAAAAGCAATTACCATATCCCAGTCAATAATTGTCAACTTGGAATTTTGTTGTGGTTCGACCGGCTCTTGCTCTTCATTGACGTCATCAAGAATAATATCAACCGTGCTCTTTCGTGGCGTTAACTCTGGTTTCACCAGTGCTTGTTCTGACAAACTGATCACTGGCTCACTATCTATATTTGGTACTTGACTATCGCTAAGTTGTTGCGCCATTTCTTCTTCAAAAATAGCCGTGAAAGCTTCGTCCACTTCGGCAGTCATACGCTCATCAAACTCATTTAACGCCTCTTTCCTACGTTCTTTGCTGTTCAGCAGCGCATACCAAGCTGCCCCAACAAAGGCAGCTAAGAGAACAATAGAGGCAATTACTATTTCTAACACTTAATGGTGAAACCTCTGTTTCAGTGGCGAACTGGCATCGTACACGTTACAACGCTTATCAACTAAGGGATAATGGTCGGGTTTTCTTATTATATTGAGATATTTCATGTCTACCAAACCGAGCAAAGAATTGGAAACTTTCGACAACGCAATTCCAGAGCGTGATTATACCATTCACATTGAAACACCTGAGTTTACTTGTTTATGCCCTAAAACAGGCCAGCCAGACTTCGCCACCATCGAAATTGACTATGTACCTGACCTGAAATGTGTTGAATTAAAGTCCTACAAACTCTATATCTGGTCATATCGCGATCAAGGTGCGTTTCATGAAAAGGTCACCAATCAAATATTAGATGATCTCGTTGCGGCTACCGATCCACGTTTTATGCGTGTCACCGGTATTTTTAATGTCCGTGGTGGTGTCTATACCAGTGTGGTAGCAGAACATCGCAAAGAAGGCTGGATTGCCCCAATGCCGGTGCAATTACCTTAATAACTACGTTAATTTTGTACTCAAATGGTCATATTCCCCGTGCGAAAGAGCCTTGTCCTAAGGAAAAGCCTAAAACGCTGAATAGTTGTAATTATCATAATTTAGATTGTGAAATATATACTCCGTTCATCCTAAGCTTGTCGAAGGGGAAACGGGGAGATATATGACTACTAATATCTATATTGGTATCGACCTAGGTACTTCCGGCTGTCGAACATGTGCCATTGATGATCAAGGTGATGTTATTGCCAATAGCCAGCAAGCAATAATAAACCCTCAACTTTCAGAACAAGATCCTTATATTCATTGGCAAGTTGTTAAGCAAGTTCTAACGCAACTTATCGCCCAATGCCGGGACTATACAATTAAAACCATTGCTGTTGACGCCACTTCCGGTTCAATATTAGTCACTGATAAACAAGGACAGCCACTCACTCCTATCCTAATGTACAACGATAATCGTGCTACTACTGAAAGCCAGAAAATAGCAAATATTGCACCGTCAGAATCAGCTGCACATGGTGCTAGCAGTGGCTTAGCGAAGTTACTTTACTTGCAGCAAGACAATGACTTGCCAGAAAATAGTTTGTTAATGCATCAAGTAGATTGGATTAATTTTAAGCTAGGAGCTCCATTAGGCATTACTGATCACAATAATGCATTAAAGTCAGGATACGATCCTGTTGAACAATGTTGGCCAGCATGGATTGACGATCTGACTAATCAAAAAGCTTTACCAAAAGTAGTAGCCCCGGGCACTGTCATTGGTCGATTGTCAGATAAACTTTGTCAGCAGTTTAAATTGGACACCCCTCCTAATATTATTGCGGGCACAACAGATAGTATTGCTGCATTAATCGCCACAGGAGCTAATGCATCGGGAGATGCAGTTACTTCTTTAGGTTCAACACTGGTTGTTAAATTGATTAGTGATAAATCTATATTCGTACCAGAACAAGGTATTTATAGCCATCGATTAGGCGATAAATGGCTAGTGGGAGGTGCATCTAATACCGGTGGAGCAGTGCTCAAACATTATTTCAATAACGCTCAATTACGACAATTCAGTGAACAAATTTCATTTGATAATGAACCGCTTGATTATTACCCACTGTTATCATCAGGTGAACGTTTTCCAGTTAATAATCCACAACTCAAACCAAGGTTAACTCCTCGGCCAACAAACAATGCTGATTTTTTATATGGCATGCTCAATGGTATGGCTAAAATAGAACAACAAGCTTACCAATGTCTTGAACAAGCTGGTGCAACGCCACTAAACTCTATTCGAACTGTTGGTGGTGGCGCTGTTAACTCAGTGTGGCAAACTATACGTCAAGGCCATTTATCAGTACCCTTTATCACAGCTGTACATACAGAAGCAGCATACGGTGCGGCACTATTGGCAAAAGGTATAGATAGGTGAGTGCAAAACATACAGATACTTCCACTTATCCTTCGACAAGCTCGGGACCAACGGTACTCGTCCATCAATAATAAGGAATGCATCCCTCTCCCAATAAAGGAATATCAAATTAGTCATGCAAGATTTATTTAAAGGCGCACGTTATCTACTAAAAGGCTTTGGCCTAATTCATCAAAAAGGCATTCGTAAGTTTGCTTATATTCCGATGGCAATCAACACTCTACTATTCAGTTTTGCAATATGGCTAGGTGTGACTAAGTTCGACCAATGGATTAATAATATGATGCCAACATGGTTACCCGAATGGTTGTTGGCTTGGATTATGTGGATCCTTTGGCCATTATTTACAGGTCTGCTTATGTTGGTGGTATTTTTCAGCTTTTCTATTATCGCTAACTTATTGGCAGCACCCTTCAATGGTGTATTAGCTGAAGCCGTTGAACGTAAACTATCAGGACAATCACCCCCCGTACTTTCATGGTCAGAAATTCTAAAAGATGCGCCATGGTTATTGTTAAATGAAATTAGAAAGATCAGTTATTTTCTGGTGTGGATGATCCCCCTATTCATATTGTCATGGGTTCCCGTTATTAATATTATTGCGCCTATATTATGGATCGCCTTTTCAAGCTGGATTCTGGCTTTGGATTATCATGACTATCCAATGGGAAATCATCAACTGAAATTTCCACAACAACGTTCTATACTGAGACAAAACCGTGGATTGGCTGTTGGCTTTGGGCTGGCAACATTAGCAGCGACGATGATCCCCTTTGTAAACTTTTTAGTCATACCCGCTGCTGTGGCAGGTGCAACTGCTTTATATTTAGAAAACTTAAAGGGTTAACGTTTAACGAAACTATCGATAAATCAATTTTCTATAATTTTAGGTACCACACATGTCTTGTCCAATAAAAATACCGCTGTTTTTATTATTAATATCTCTTTTTATTAGCAATTCTACTTCTGTTAGTGCTGATGAATCCTGTTCGTATGATATTTTGAAGCTTAACTTAGGAATGACTGAAACAGAAGTGAGAGATATAATGCTTGAGCAAGGCTTTCGTGAACAAGAGATGAGACATGGTATGCAATTTACAAATGCAGAATTATGGCCTCCAGAAGGGGTTGAACTTAGCCGTCAGCAAATTCGAATAGCTTTGCAACTACAAGATCCTCGTAGAAAAGAAATGTATAAGAAAAAAGCTGAGACCGATCCTGTATTTAAAGAACTACTAGCGGGTATACCGTCTATGCCTGCCCGCAAGGACTCAATCATTGTCACGGTTTCAACGGCTAGAAGACCTACGGATACGTCATCGATCTTCAATATTTCTGCACGCTATCTATTTCCTTCCGACAGAAATGACAGTAAACGAGAATATTCACCTGCTCATAAATTATTGATGCGTAGTCGCTGGCAAACATATTGTGCTGATATTGAGGTTAGCTCTCTAGCCAATCACTGGTACACGGAAAAAGTAGATTCGCAATTTCGAAGTTGTAAGGACAGTCCTACCGCTCTATCTATACCGTTTCAAATTCTCATTCACCCACAATCGAATAAAGACAAACAAGGCTGTCGGTATAATTTCTCATCAGGACTTCAAGAAGCCAGTGAAAATCTAAAATAGAGATAAATGTTATTCACGTTCAAGTGTTTCACAGTCTACTGTTGCTTGCTACTAAGCCGCAAGATCAAGGTGAGCAAGGGCCGTTCAGACCGCTACAGAAGAGCCTTAACCAATAATCTACGTACACTTTTCTTTTCCCATTATGAACAATTAGGCTGCTTTAGACTCACCCTGTAATGGGACAAGGATTTATCTTGACCATTTTTGAATTGCATGATATAAGTCTTAATTCGTCATATTTGCATGATCTGCTATTGTATTAACGCCTTGTTTTTCAGGTTCTTTATAGCTCCATCATTAGATGTGTCCTGCCGCAGTTCGTGTGGCCTAGGTGTTTGCTATGTATTAAAACCTTCTTAGTGGGAACGGGAGTGAAATTCTTAGCTTGGTGTATTTGATTTCAGGGACTTAGTCGGTATCCATTCACAATTTCAAAGTAAATGTATTACTTTGAATATGTAAAGGAAAGGAATTAGGTGTCCATTCATGAATATCTATCTTAGATCATGGTTTAATTTATGATCTGTGTGAATACAACTTCTCAGTACTTTGTCTTTAAGCTTCATGATGACATATTGCGAAGCTTATGCCCTCTTATACTGTTTTTTATATTCTTTCTCTTGACCTATAGCCCTATTATTAATGCCAATGAGACGGCTTTAATAATTGATCTAAAAGGCGACGTAACGTTAAAAAATGGTACTTCTTTACAACCATTTATTCGTTTATTTCCTGGAGATCAGGTTGAAATGGTGGGGGAAAGTAGAGTTAAAATACTCTATGAGTCCAGTGGTTACATCGAGACTTGGCAAGGGCAGAATAAATTCAAGGTTGGAGGATTACGAAGTAGCGTTATTGAAGGTGAGGTACTTAAAAGGACTAAAATTGCAAAGGAGATCATCCAATATTATGCAAGAGCACCTGCTGCCATAAAGTCAATAAAGCATGTTAAAGCAGTGACAACGGTTCGCGATATTAAAAAGCTAAATATTGACTCTGCTACTGCTTCAAAGTTGAGGGAGAGTATCAATACATATAAATATCTTCGTAAGCAAAGTCCAGAAAATGATGTTTCTCCTGAAGTTTATTTATTAAGTGTTTTTAAGGATCTTGGGCTTATTAAGGTCTATGGTGAAAGCGTTTTTCAGGAAATAAAAAAACGTGACCCTGAAACATATAAGTTAGTAATACCCCCCCCACCATGACGGTGGTGAATCAGAGCAGAACGAATATATTTGTCTATAACTATTTATGGATTATCCGATTGTGTCGAAATAGCGAATGTTTTTATATCGCTTATTTATCAATTTTATTATTGATCTCAAATAGTGCTAATGCTGATGATTATTCTGTTTTGAAAGACTCTAATGCGATTGCTTCCTTCAAATCACTGAATGTGGTTGTGATTAAGGGAGGAACTGTTTTTAATGAGGGAACGCTTGATGGCATTACTCAAGCTTATATTGGGCGACGAATTGATTCAGTAATGGTTGAATCCATGCGTCAGAAGATAAACCAATATTATCTTAAACAGGGGTATTTAAACTCTGGAGTAATTGTTGAGGATATTAACTATCAAACTGGGGAAGTTTCTCTGCGCGTTGTAGAAGGGAGACTTAGCGCTATCACCTTTAGTGGGCAAGGACGCTTGCCTAAGAGGTATCTCAAGCAGCGTTTGTGGAATGATGATCGACAGATTTTTAACATTCAGCTGTTACGCGAAAGAATACAAGTACTATTAGATGATCCGATGATTGATAAAGTTGATGGTGATCTTGAACCAGGTGATGCTCTTGGCCAAGCTAAATTGAATATGGTAATTACGCGTAGCAAGCCATACCAGTTAAGCTTTGGTTTCGACAATCAAGGTTCAGTTAGTGCCGGCGAGTTGCGCGCGAATTCTAGAGCTATCATTTATACTCCGCTAGGTTTAGGTGATCAACTCGATCTGGAGCTAGTAGGTTCAAAGGGCGGATTTCAAGGAAAGGTTAACTATAGAATACCTATAGGAAATCATCAGGCTTATATCGAACTGGGTTATATAAAAGGTGATAGTGATATTATTGAGGCACCTTTTGATAGGATTGATATTTCCAGTAAATCAGACCGTTTCGACTTAAGTTACTGGCAAGCTTTAGACTCCATTCCCTTGACTTTAGGTATTGGTTTTAGCATCAGCCAAACCAAGAACTTTTTATTAGACCAACCCTTTTCATTTTCTCCAGGTGAAGAAGACGGACGCAGTAAAATTAGTGCGTTACGCTTAACTCAAAATTATTCCATACGAAATAATAGCTCTGCTTTATCTGCTACGTCTACAGTCTCTGTTGGCCTTAAAGTTTTTAATGCAACTGACCATAATAGTTCGACCCGTCCTGATTCTAGCTTTTTAAGCTGGAGAAGTGCGTTCAGTTATTTGCATCAATATGAAAAACAAAATATTTCGTTGGTGATAAATACCAGTTTTCAATTAGCCGGCTCATCATTATTGCCTGCTGAACGCTTTTCTTTAGGAGGCGCTAATTTACGTGCTTATCGATTAAATAGTCTGGTCAGAGACCAAGGAGTATCGGCAACAGCTGAGCTTAATTATCGAATGAAAACCAATGATCTATATGGAGAGTTCATACCGAGTATCTTCGTGGATACAGGTTTAGCGTGGGACTATAAAGAATTTAATGCCAAGGAAGATCTAACGGCTATAGGTATCGGTCTAAAGTGGAAATATGCAGATAGAATCCAAATGAATTTGTCATGGGCTAAAGCTTTAAATAGCCGGCAAGATAATAGTTCATTACAGGATAGAGGTATCTATTTCCACTTGAATTGGCGTTTGTAGATATACCGATGATTACTTTTAACAAAGGCACTAGTGTTACTTGTTTTTCCAATATAACGAGTCTTATAAAAATATAAATGAGATGTTTTTAAAATGGATAATATAAAAAATAGTCCGCGTAGCGTAAGAGATAACTATAGCCAAAAACTATTTTCTTTTTGTTGTCGCTTGCTAGTTGGATTTTTATTCATTGGGAGCATTGCTGCTAGTGAAGCTGATACTGAAGCAGTCTTACGCAATATTGAAAACTTAATCGTTCAAGGAAATTATCATCAAGCAATTGAAGATACAGAAATTGAATTATCTAAAAGATCTGAGCTTAAAGAAGCGTATTCTAAAAATATAAAGAGTCAAGAAACACATAAACTATATTTGTTACTTGGCCACGCTCAATATCTTACCGGATCATGGGCGTTAGCTGTTGAAGGCTATCGTAATATCTCAACATCCCCTCATGCTTCCCCTTCCTTTCTTGCCCGTGCTTCACTTGGCCTTGCTCAAATATACTTTCATCAGGAACGTTGGTCGAAAACGTTGAAACTAGTCTATCAGTCATTAGCGATTGCCGAGAAAGAACAGGATTTATCAATGATAGCTGCC
>JBJPGB010000027.1:0-13698 GCA_048595405.1 Methylophagaceae bacterium | reverse complement strand
TAACCAATCGCCAGCTTCATATGCCATAACAGGTGTGGCAACGGCAGAGATGCCGGTGGCTGCTAATAATGCAACGCCAAGTTTTGTCACTTTCATTTGTTTCCCCTAAAAAACTAAATTAACGCGGTGATTATACGCAGTAGAAGCGTTCTGACCATGATCTAGGTCAATAAAAGTGCTGCTAGCCTTTATCTAGGTCAAGAAAGGGGGAGTTATGTGAGTAGGAATTCTGCTGCTTTCCGGGAGCTTGCTTTTAGCAATAAGCTATTCGCCACATAAAATCTCAAGTTTTTCCATATCGAGAAGTGAAATTTCCTTGCTTGAAATACGGATGAGTTGTTCTTCCTGAAAACGTGAAAATAATCTACTGACAGTCTCGACGGCTAAGCCCAGATGGTTAGCAATATCACTACGAGACATGCTTAGATGAAAGTCAGCAGCAGAGAAGCCTCGTGCTTGGAATCGTTTGGATAATGATAATAGGAAAGAAGCTAGTTTCTCATCGGCTGTTTTTTTGCCGAGCAATAGCATTAGGCCTTTATCGCTAGCAAGCTCCTTACTTAAGCGTGTTAACATTTGGATTTGCAGTTGAGGCATTTCTTTGCCAATTTCCTGCATTTGCCCAAAAGGCAGTTCACAAACAGTACTACTTTCGAGCGCTTCGGCGGTTGATTCATATGCTTGCCGATGAATTGCATCCAAGCCAATAAACTCACCCGGAAAATAAAATCCGGTGATCTGCTCGCGACCATCGCTTGCTGCAATGGTCGTTTTAAATGAGCCTGAGCGAACTACATATATGGAAATGAAGTCTTTATTAGCAGTAAACAATGATTGGTTACGCTGATAACTATTACTGCGCTTGATAATGGTGTCTAATTTTACAAGATCATTATTGTGTAAACCCAGTGGCAAACAAAGGCGATAAAGAGAGCAATCATGACAAGCAACATTTTGATCATGCTCAATTTTGGCAAGATCTTTAAAAAGTGGTGTCACATTGTCCAGCTGAGCCATTACGCACCTATATATTGGGATTCGTCCATAATACCCCTTCATTCCCGGCACTGAAAGAGTTATTATGCTGTTTTATATCGCTTAACTCAGGAAAAATCATGACATCACGTACCGCAACGGTTGCGCGTAACACCCTTGAAACCCAAATTGAGGTGACATTAAACCTTGATGGTAGCGGCCAGTTTAGTGCAGAAACAGGCGTTCCTTTCCTTGACCATATGATGGAGCAAATCGCGCGACATGGCTTATTTGATGTAGCAATAAAAGCCAATGGTGATTTGGAAATTGATGCACATCATACCGTTGAGGATATTGGCATCACCTTGGGCCAGGCCTTGAAAAAAGCCTTAGGCGATAAAAAAGGAGTGGTGCGTTATGGTCACGCTTTTGTGCCGCTAGATGAGGCCTTGGCTCGTGTTGTTTTAGATTTATCAGGTCGCCCAGGATTAGAGTTCGACGTAACGTTTACTCGCGATAAAATTGGTGAGTTTGATGTTGATCTATTTTATGAGTTTTTCCAAGGACTGACGAATCACGCCGGCATTACCCTGCACATTGATTCCTTAAAAGGGCGTAATTCGCACCACATTGCCGAAACCGTATTTAAAGCCTTTGGTCGTGCTTTGCGCATGGCGGTAACTTTAGATCAACGAGCATTAGAGCAATTGCCTTCGACGAAAGGCACCTTGTAGTTTTAACTAATATTTCGCTAAGTTAATTTTAAACATATAAAGCACATGAGTTATTTATGCAGCGCGTAGCAGTGATCGACTATGGTATGGGCAACTTACGCTCAGTTTCTAAGGCATTAGAAACTGTTGGCGATAATGTTGAGGTTGAGGTCACATCTGATCCCGAAAAAATTCTTGCAGCTAGTCATGTTGTTTTCCCCGGACAGGGTGCGATAGGTGCCTGCATGGCAGAATTGAATAAGCTTGGCTTAACAGATGTTATTCAGACGGTTGCAGCAAACAAGCCTTTCTTGGGTATTTGTATTGGTATGCAATTACTGCTTAGCCATAGTGATGAAAATGGTGGTGTGCAGGGTTTGGATATTTTTACGGGTAATGTGCGTCATTTTGATTTACCTATTGCCAAGGATGGAGGTCATTTAAAGGTACCTCATATGGGCTGGAACGAGGTTCATCAAACAACGGAACATCCTTTATGGCATAACGTTGAACAAGATAGTCGTTTTTATTTTGTGCACAGTTATTTTACAGTTCCTGATGATGTTCAGCTGACGGCTGCCACCACCGCATATCCGGATAGTTTTACCTCAGCGATATATCGAGACAATATATTTGCAGTGCAATTTCATCCTGAAAAGAGTCATCATGCTGGATTGCAATTATTATCAAATTTTTTAAATTGGGACGGTCAGCTTTAAATCTGACCATACCTGGAGAAATCTTATGCTATTAATCCCTGCCATTGATCTAAAAGAAGGCCACTGTGTTCGCTTGCGTCAGGGGCGAATGGAAGACAATACGGTATTTTCTGAAGATCCCGTTGCTGTCGCTAGGAAATGGGTAGACGCGGGTGCAAAGCGTTTGCATATGGTGGATCTTGACGGTGCTTTTGCCGGCAAACCGGTTAATGCAGAAGTAATACATCAGATTTGCCAAGAATTCCCGGATCTTGATGTGCAAATTGGCGGCGGTATCCGTGATGAAGATACTATTCAAACTTATCTAGAAGCGGGTGTCCGTTATGTGATTATTGGCACTAAAGCCGTCAATGCACCTCATTTTGTAGGTGATGTATGTGCCGAATTTCCGGGTCATATTATTGTGGGCTTAGACGCAAAAGATGGCAAAGTGGCGATTGATGGCTGGTCAAAGTTATCACATCATGACGTGACGGATATGGCCAAACATTTTGAACAAGATGGTGTGGAAGCTATTATTTATACGGACATTAGTCGGGATGGAATGATGAAAGGTGTTAATCTTGAATCAACACGAGATTTAGCTCGTGTGATTAATATTCCGGTGATTGCATCCGGTGGTGTCACCGACTATAACGACATCAAAGCCTTATGCCATTATGAAAGCGAAGGGGTAATGGGGGCAATTGTTGGTCGAGCTATTTATGAAGGGACTATTGATCTTACGAAGGGTCAGGCCCTAGCAGATAAACTCAATCCGCCACAAGATTATACAGCGACTTCTGAGTAAATCATGAGCTTAGCTAAACGTATTATTCCATGTCTTGATGTTGATAATGGCCGCGTTGTCAAAGGCGTGCAATTTGTCGATATTCGTGATGCCGGCGATCCGGTTGAAGTGGCAAAACGTTATAACGAACAAGGTGCGGACGAAATTACCTTTTTAGACATCAAGGCAACGCATGATAACCGAGGTACAATGATTGATGTTGTTGAGGCGGTTGCGAGTCAAGTTTTTATTCCACTAACGGTTGGTGGTGGTATTCGGACTGTAGAAGATGTCCGTCAAATGCTTAATGCTGGTGCCGATAAAGTGGGTATCAATTCTGCCGCAGTTAGCAACCCTGAATTTGTTCGTCAAGCGACTCAAAAATTTGGGTCACAATGTATTGTGGTTGCAATTGATGCCAAATGTGTATCGGCAGAGGGTGAGCCAAAACGTTGGGAAATCTTTACCCACGGTGGTCGTAAGCCAACCGGAATAGACGCCATTGAATGGGCAAAAAAAATGGCTGATTTTGGTGCTGGTGAAATATTGTTAACCAGTATGGATCGAGATGGTACAAAATCAGGTTTTGATTTAGATTTAACGAGAGCCGTCAGCGATGCGGTTGCGGTACCAGTAATTGCTTCAGGTGGTGTTGGTGAGCTACAAGATCTGACGGATGGTGTAAAAATTGGGCGTGCAGATGCTGTGTTGGCTGCGAGTATATTTCATTTTGGTGAGCACACAGTTCAAGAGGCTAAACAACAAATGGCAGAACAAGGCATTGAGGTGAGATTGTGAGCTGGTTGAACCAAGTAAAATGGAATGATGATGGGCTTGTTCCTGTTATTACGCAAGAGTTTAATTCGAAGCAGGTGCTTACTTTGGCATGGATGAATAAAGAGGCTCTACAGCTTACTTTTGAAACAGGTCATGCAGTTTATTGGTCGCGATCTCGTCAGAAAATATGGCATAAAGGGGAGCAATCTGGCAATCAACAGCAGATCAAATCCATTCGTTTAGATTGTGATAATGATGCTATTTTATTGGAGGTTGTTCAAAAAGGTGGTATTGCCTGCCATACTGGTCGCCATCACTGCTTCTTCCAACAACTGAAAAATGGTGAATGGCAAACAACGGAAGCAGTATTAAAAGACCCCAAAGAGATCTACAAATGAGTGATGTATTAAAAGAGTTATCGGAACTACTGGAACAGCGAAAACACGCTGATCCAGAAACATCGTATGTTGCCAGTCTATACCAAGATGGCACCGATAAAATTCTTAAAAAACTGGGCGAAGAAGCAACGGAAGTAGTCATTGCTGGTAAAGATGGCGACCACAAGGAAATCATCCATGAAACAGCAGATTTATGGTTCCATTGTTTAGTTTTATTGGCACACAATAATATTAATTCACAAAGTGTTTTAGATGAATTGGAGCGACGGTTTGGCCTGTCGGGCTTAGAAGAAAAGGCCAATAGGAGCAAATAATGTCAGACTGCCTTTTTTGTAAAATCATTGCTGGAGATATTCCTTCAGACAAAGTGTATGAGGATGATCAGATTTTTGTGTTCAAAGATATTTCCCCAAAAGCATCTGTACATTTGTTAGCGATTCCTAAAATTCATCTTGATAGTTTGGATGAATTGAGTGCCGACCATCAACCGCTCATTGCACAGTTGATGCTCAAATTACCAGAACTTGCTCGTTCGCAAGGCTTAATGGATGGTTTTCGAACCATTATCAATACTGGCCCAGGTGGCGGACAAGAAGTAGGACATTTGCATATTCATATTCTAGGCGGTAAAACCATGCCTGGCTTTAACTAGGAGAAACATATGGGTTTTGGTGGAATAAGTATTTGGCAATTATTGATTGTTTTAGTCATTATCATATTATTGTTTGGCACCAAAAAATTACGCTCTTTAGGTGGTGACTTGGGTAGTGCGATTAAAAGCTTTAAACAGTCAGTACGTGAAGGTGAAGATGATGTTGCAAACACAGATAGTACAACAATTGAGCAAGATGACATCACCCATGAGCAAACGACAACCGAAAAAGACAAACACACGAGCTAAACGATAGTGTTTGACATTGGTTTCTGGGAATTATTGTTGATTGCAATAGTGGCATTAATCGTTGTTGGGCCGGAACGTTTGCCTAAACTTGTTCGGGTAACAGGCTTCTGGGTCGGTAAAGCTAATGCCTCTATTCAAGCCGTACGCAGTGAAATTTCACGTGAATTACGCGCGGAAGAATTAAAACAAACCCTCAACAAACCCGTAGATGAAATAGCAGAGCTTCAGAGTATATTATCGACAAAAGAGACCGATAACCCAGTATCGAAGGATGATAATGGAAACGGATAATCAACAAACACTGATCTCTCATTTAGTTGAACTTCGTGATCGATTATTACGCGGTATTTTAGCGGTATTAGTCATTGCGGTTTGTTTATTGCCATTTTCAAATGATCTCTATCATTTTCTATCGGCACCATTACTGCAACATTTGCCAGAATCAAGCACCATGATTGCCACTGAAGTGGCGTCGCCATTTTTAACGCCATTCAAATTAACGCTAAGTATTGCCATTATGCTGGCAATACCAGTGCTGCTATATCAGCTCTGGGCATTTATTGCTCCCGGTCTTTATGACAATGAGCGCAAGATAGTCTTTCCATTACTTTTTGCCAGTACCTGTTTATTTTTTTTAGGAATCATTTTTGCGTATGCAGTGGTCTTTCCACTGGTTTTTGGTTTTTTAACCCAAGCCGCGCCAGAAGGCGTGGCGGTGATGACCGATATCAGTAGTTATTTAGATTTTGTACTAAAGTTATTTTTTGCATTTGGACTGGCATTTGAGGTGCCAATTGCCACCTTATTATTGATCTGGTCGGGTGCTTCAACAGCGGAGAGTTTGGCTGAAAAACGGCCTTATATTATCGTTGGTGCATTTGTGATTGGCATGTTATTGACACCACCAGATGTGATCTCACAAACCTTATTGGCATTGCCGGTATGGTTATTGTTTGAACTGGGTCTGTTCTGCTCTCGCTGGATCCCTGAAAAAGCGGCAACGGAATAATAGAGTCGTTTAGATAATGCGGTTAAAGACTAGGCTGTTGCATTAATATTGCCATAACGCAGGCGAGTGCCGTGTTCGAGAGACAATAAAATTTCTGAGGCATGGATGTCATTAGGGAAAAATGCACCCGAAATTTTAGCAGCGTGAATACTTGCGCCTTCCATACTTGCGCAGTGAGAAAAATCTACCCCTCGCAGATCTGCCTGACGAAAATAACTATCAGTAAAGTCGAGCCCTTCGGTATTGACCCCCTGCAAATTAATATGTCGAAAATCACACCCTATTAATACCGCTTTCTCGCCAGCAGTAATTCGCTGATTAAATTCATCGACTTTACCTTCTCGAAGTAAACGGTATAACGGATCGTCAGAAATAATAGGGCTAGACATTAAATAAATTCCTTAAGCAATAGTATCAATATTACCACCAAGGTTAGTTGAATTGAACCCCGTTCCTTCAGATTCATTGGTTTGTTCGACAACACGGGTATTACTAATAGTCGTTGATGCTTGTTCGCTAGCAATGACGGTATTTTGTGTTTCGTTACCACTTTGGGCCCGCGTTGTATTACCCGCTCGCTGAGCTTCAGAAGATAAAGGATTGGTTAATGTGGGCTGTCCGCTAAATGGAGTAATTCCGACAATGGCCATAATGCTCTCCTTAACTTATTTGATTTATAGAGGGTTAGCTTACAAGTTTGCTACTAGGTTTGTAAATTATCCTGCCATACAAGCACAGTTTTATGTGATGTGGTTCACACTTTTCAATTTTGAGCTAAAAAATAAGGCCGTATATTAATGAGAGCCTTTAAGTAAGGGGGGCTGGTAAAAAAAGGGAGGCTAGGTTTTAAATTGTGCTGCTAAATCATTTAGGTGAGTGGCTAACTTCAATAGCTCGCTACTAGCTTGGGCAGTTTGTGTTGCACCATCAGTTGTTTGATCGGTGAGTTGACTGATTCGAACAACACTTTGATTGACTTCTTCAGCTACCGAACATTGTTCTTGTGCTGCAGAAGAAATAAGCGCGTTCATATTGTCAATATCAGTCACTTTTGTAGCAATATCATGTAGTGCATTGCCGGCAGATAAGGCTTTTTCAAGACCTAAGTTTGCTTTTTCACAGCCTTGATCCATAACGGCAACCGCCTCAGTAGAACGTGTTTGCAATTGATCGATAATGGTTTTGATTTCCTGAGTAGCATCTTGAGTTCGTCCAGCGAGTGTTCGTACTTCATCAGCAACTACGGCAAAACCACGGCCCTGCTCACCAGCGCGTGCTGCCTCAATGGCTGCATTCAATGCTAATAAGTTAGTTTGTTCAGCAATGCCTTGAATAACGGTCAACACCGCACCAATGGTATTGCTGTCATCTTCTAGGCCGTGTATAACCGTTGCTGCACCACTTAAGCTGGTTGATAGCTCCTGAATGGTTGAAGCGGCTTCACTGACAATTGCTGTTCCTGCTTGGGTATCGGAATCAGCTGTTTTTGCGGCTTCAGCACCCATATGTGCATTTCTAGCGACCTCTTCAGCCGATGCGGCTAACTCGGTGATAGCGGTCGCAACTTGATCGGTTTCAGTTCGCTGCCGGATCATATTCTGATTAGATTCATCAGATAAAGCATTCACCTGCGAGGAGGAGTTTGAAATGCTGGCAGTTGCGTTGGCAAATTCGTTTAGTACCGTTGAAAATTTTGAGAGTAAATTATTGACGCCCTTAGCCATGGCATTAGCGAGTTTATTATTGCCTGGAGGAGTTAAAGGTTTAGTCAGATCAACATCACCTTTTTCAATATCCATCGCAATATATTGCAATGATCCCATAACGTAATTTAAAGGGTCCATAAATTTGGGAATCAATATCTTAACAATAAGGCCATAGGACAGTCCGCCGATCACAATTAATGCCGCTACAGACCAAGTTAAAATATGGCTTGCCTGCAGTGATGTTTCGGAGTGGTAACTGGCTAAAGCGATCAGTACACACGCTAATAACAGGGCAGGGACTAAACTAAACACTAAAAGAATAGTAAGTAATTGTTTTTTCATAATGAATAGCCTAAATATATGTATTAGGATTTAACGACACAAAAAGTATTTTCTTTAGTAAAGTTTAGCATTAATATGATTAATCTATGTTGAATCTATAGATTACATAACTAACGGTTAGGAGGAACAATGACGATAGCAAAGCAGTCTTCAAATCAATGGCAACAATTGGTCTCTGATGATCATGCTTTATCCGAAACCGTAAATCAGGTATTGGCGGGAAGCGATTATGTCGCTCAATGGGCTAAACGTCACGCAGGCCGGGCTTTAATGCTGATTAATTCCGATGATATAAAGAGCCCTTACGATGTAGATAGTTATGACCATCGATTAGCCAAAATACTTAAAAATAGTGTTGATGAAACAAACTTATATCAACAATTACGCTATTTCCGGCAGCGAGAAATAGTGCGTATTATTTGGCGAGATCTTGCCGGATGGGCTGATTTAGCGGAAACAGTACGAGATTTATCGGCACTGGCAGACGCCTGTATTCAACAATCTTTAAATCTATTATATCAATGGCAATGCGAGCAACTAGGCACGCCACATGATGATGAAGGTGTGCCTCAACAGCTAGTTGTTTTAGGCATGGGCAAGCTGGGAGCGGGAGAACTAAATTTATCCTCAGATATTGATCTTATATTTGCTTATCCAGAGTCTGGGCAAACGCAGGGAGCGAATAAAAGCTTAACGAATGGAGAGTTTTTTACCCGTTTAGGCCAAAAACTGATTCAATCTTTAGATAACGTCACAGTCGATGGTTTTGTATTTCGGGTTGATATGCGTTTGCGACCTTTTGGAGACAGTGGCGCATTAGTTTCAAGTTTTGATGCGATGGAAGATTATTATCAAACCCAAGGTCGAGAATGGGAGCGTTATGCGATGATAAAAGCGCGTGCGATCACAGGGCCAGAGTCTGCTAAAAAAGATTTGATGAGCTTACTTCGACCTTTTGTTTATCGGCGATATTTAGATTACGGTGTGTTTGATTCATTGCGTGAAATGAAATCAATGATTGCGGGTCAATTACATCGAAAAGGCATGGAAGACAATATTAAATTGGGTGCAGGTGGTATTCGTGAAATTGAATTTATTGGGCAAGTATTCCAATTGATCTACGGTGGCCGAGATCTTGTTTTACAACAACGTCCGATTTTAACTATTTTGGACTTATTGGCCGAGCGTAATTTACTAACGGAAGATGCGGTACAAGAGTTAAAACTAGCATATGATTTTTTACGTCGCACGGAGCATCGTATTCAGGCATGGGCAGATCAGCAAACCCATTTATTGCCTAAAGAAGATGATAGCCGACAGCGAATAGCAATTTCAATGGGATTTACTGATTGGCAGGAATTTTCAACGGTATTAATCGATCATCGCCAACAAGTACAAGCCCACTTTGAGCAGATATTAACTGCACCGCAAGCAGATGCCTCAGAGGTCAATGTCATTTCATTATTTGATGCCGATCCTAGTGAAAAAATAGCACATCTTCAACAATTGGGTTTTGCTAATCCAAGCAACAGTGTAGCGGAGCTAGATAACTTACTAAACTCGCACAATTGTCGAAATTTAAGTCAGACGGGTCGAGAACGATTGGGAAAATGTTTGCCCTTATTAGTGCAGGCAGCAGCAAATACGCGTAATTCAGATAGTTGCTTGGCTCGATTAATGCCCCTGCTTGAATCAATAATGCGACGAACGGCTTATATGTCGCTGTTGATTGAAAATCCAATGGCCTTATCACAGCTGGTTAAATTGTGTGCTGCCAGTCCATGGATTAGTAACCAGTTGGCACGTTTTCCTATTTTATTAGATGAGTTACTCGATCCCCGGACATTATATGAAGTACCGGATCATCAGAGGCAAAAAGCAGCATTGGAAAAATGTCTGGCAACAGCAGAAAAAACGGACTTAGAGCGTCAAATGAATTTGTTGAGAGAATTCCGACAAATTGCATCTCTACACGTGGCTGCTGCAGATGTAACAGATGTTTTGCCATTAATGAGGGTTGGCGATCAGTTGAGTGAGTTGGCTGAAATTCAATTAGAACAAGTAATGAAACTGGCGTGGCAATATGTAGTGACAAGGCATGGACGGCCTCCTTGTACTCAGTCAGATGACTTAAATAAATGTGGTTTTATGGTGTTGGCCTACGGTAAGTTAGGCGGCCTTGAATTAGGCTATGGATCTGATTTGGACTTGGTTTTTATGTTTGATGATGCTGAAAACCAAGGGATGACAAATGGCGACAAACCAGTAGATTCACTGGTTTTTTATACCCGATTAGCACAACGCATGATCCATATGATGAATACCGTGACATCCAGTGGCATATTGTATGAAATTGATATGCGGCTGCGGCCAAATGGACATTCTGGGTTATTGGTATCTGCACTATCGGGCTTTGCAGAATATCAAGCCAATGATGCATGGACATGGGAGCATCAGGCATTAGTGCGAGCAAGATGTATTATTGGCGACCAAGATTTAGCTTCGCAAGTCAGTATAATTCGCCAACAAATATTAGCCGTCCAGCGACAACAAAATACATTGATCACAGATGTGCGTGATATGCGTGCTAAAATGCGTGATCAATTAGATAAGAGCACTGGCCAGCGCTTTGATCTTAAGCAAGGTGAGGGCGGTATCACCGATATTGAATTTATGGTGCAATATGCGGTTTTAGCATGGTCTGAAATCTTGCCGGAATTATTGGTTTACACCGATAATATTAGGATCATAGAAGCACTGAAAAAGACTGGGAAGCTAAGCGAACAACAAGGCAACATGCTGGCGGAGGCCTATCAATTTTATCGACAGCTTGCTAATCATTGCGTATTACAGGAGCTACCAGCATTAGTAGCGATTGAAGATGTGGCTGAATATCAGCCGCAAGTGAAAGCAATATGGCGGAGCTGGTTAGGTTAATAAATAGAATTTTTTACAACGAATATAGAAAAACAAGTAGGTAATTATGGTTGCTCCAACAATGGCAGATCGAGATGGCGTTATTTGGTTAGATGGTGAGATGGTGCCGTGGCGAGATGCAAAAGTACATGTATTAACGCACACCTTACATTATGGTCTGGGTGTATTTGAAGGTGTTCGTGCGTATAACACTGACAATGGCCCCGCTATTTTTCGCCTACAAGAGCACACGGATCGACTTTTTCGTAGTGCCAAAATCATGGGCATGAACATGCCGTTTGATAAAGCTACACTCAACGAAGCTCAAAAAGCAGCAGTACGTGAAAATAATCTTGAGTCGGCGTATTTACGTCCAATGTGTTTTTACGGTAGTGAAGGCATGGGTATTCGTGCAGATAATTTAAAAACACATGTCATGGTTGCTGCTTGGGATTGGGGCTCATATTTAGGTGCTGAAAACATGGAAAAAGGCATTCGAATTCGCACCTCTTCTTTCACCCGACATCATGTCAACATCACCATGTGTAAAGCCAAAGCAAATGGCAATTACATGAACTCAATTATGGCCCTGCAAGAGGCGGTGGAGTGTGGCTATGATGAAGCCTTATTATTAGATGCGAGTGGTTTTGTGGCCGAAGGTAGTGGTGAGAATTTCTTTATGGTGCGTGATGGCGTGCTGTATACACCGACACTAACATCAGCTTTAGAAGGCATTACCCGAGCAACGGTAATGACATTGGCTGAAGACGTTGGTTTGAGAGTCGTTGAAAAACAAATCACCCGTGATGAAGTTTATGTCGCTGATGAAGCCTTTTTCACTGGCACTGCGGCAGAAGTAACACCGATTCGTGAGTTAGATAACCGTAGTATTGGTAATGGTGGTCGAGGCCCGATCACTGAACAATTACAAGCAATGTATTTTGATCAGGTTTATGGACGTAGCGAAACATATAAAAACTGGAATTCACACCTTTCGTGAGAGAATATTGAATTATCAGGATAGAGTAGAGGTAGTAACGCATGGCAGGTCATAGTAAGTGGGCAAATATTCAGCATCGTAAAGGTGCTCAAGATGCTAAGCGTGGCAAATTGTTTACCAAGTTTATTCGTGAAATCAGTGTGGCCGCAAAAGAAGGCGGCAGTGATATTGCTAATAATCCTCGTCTTCGAGCAGCAATTGATAAAGCCTTAAGCGGTAATATGACGCGTGATGTTATTGAGCGTGCTACCAAACGAGGCGCCGGTGAATTGGAAGGCGTGAGTTACGAAGAAATCCGCTATGAAGGTTATGGCCCGAGTGGTATAGCCATTATGATGGATTGCCTAACCGATAACAAAAACCGTACAGTAGCTGCCGTTCGAAATGTATTCACTAAACGTGGCGGCAATATGGGCACCGATGGTTCGGTATCTTATCTCTTCCACAAAAAAGGCATTATTTCTTATGCCGCTGGAACAGATGAAGATGTTGTGATGGAAGCCGCATTAGAGGCGGGTGCCGATGATATCGTGGCCAATGATGACGGTACCGTTGACGTGTTCACCACTCCTGAAGATTATGCAGCAGTGAAAGATACATTAGACGCCTCTGGTTTAGAAGCGGTGTCGGCTGAGGTCACCATGCATCCAGAAACAACAGCTGATTTAGATGTAAATGATGCACGCAAAGCCTTGGCAATGATTGATGCATTTGAAGAATTAGACGATGTTCAAGATGTGTATTCTAATGCTAATTTTTCGGACGATGTGATGGCACAATTAGCGGAAGAAAATTAAGATTCTAGCTGATGACACGTATCTTAGGCATTGATCCAGGATCGCGTAAAACAGGTTTTGGCATCATTGAACTAGAAGGCCGAAAGATAAAACATGTGATCAACGGCCGATTGCTAGTGGGCGATGGCGATTTCCCTAACCGCTTAAAACAGATCTTTGAAGGTTTGACCGATATTATCCAGCGTTATCAACCTGAAATGATGGCTGTGGAAAAAGTATTTTTACATAAAAATGCCGATTCGGCATTGAAGTTGGGTCAGGCAAGAGGCGCTGCGATTTGTGCCGGCGTAAGCCAAAACTTAGCGGTGCATGAATATAGTGCAACTCAAATTAAAAAAGCAGTAGTAGGCAATGGCCATGCAAAAAAAGACCAAGTGCAATATATGATGTCAGTGATTTTATCGTTAGCTGAACTACCAGAAGAAGATGCTGCCGATGCTTTGGCATGTGCTATTACGCATGCTAATTTTGCTTCTGTTGGTGGCGCTAAAAATAGCAAGTTACCGGAAGGTATGCGAACTTCAAACCGAAGAGGGCGATACGGACGATGAATTCACATTCTAAAGAAGCCTATTTCTTGTTACCGTTCGTGGCGAGCCCTTCGGCTATGCTCAGGAGGATCCTGTCGAACCATGAACTTGATACACATCCTTTGATAAACTCAGGACAAACGGAG
>JBJPGB010000026.1:0-37938 GCA_048595405.1 Methylophagaceae bacterium | reverse complement strand
CACATTCCTTGGACAAGCGGTTACCGGCCCATTGGCTGAAAAAAATATAACTCTTAAGCAAGCAGGCGTGGTCACCACAGAATGGGGTGAATGGAAAGCGGCTCATCCACAAACTACTGTTCTTAAGGAATCTCTGGCATTGGGGCGTGACTTTGACTTTCGTAACAACCGTGATGCCAATGGCCCGATTTTTCCAGTTGGGAATGTCGATCCGAGGCTATCTGTTCATGATGATGTGGTAGGGCTAATCACCGATACAGGTATAGCTATCGCGTTTCATAAAGAAACAGCACTGGCAGCCTTACAGAAAGGAGATGATATTGTTTATGAAAATATCAGGTTGGTGCTTGATGGTGGAGGCATCCGAGCAGTGGACAAAAACGGTAAAGATTTAGGCAGTCATCAAGCATTTTGGTTTGCGTGGTCGCAGTTTCACCCCAATACCAAGCTTTGGCCTTTTTAGACTATTATTACCAAAAGCCGTTATTCTTTTTCAAAACCAAAACTCTGAACCTCAGATATAGCTTGCTTCTTCATCGCCAGTATCATTAAACGATCTAATCCTAAGGCTACACCTGAACACTGTGGCAAACCTGATTGCATAGCCGCTAACAAGTTTTCATCTAGTGATATTTCAGGCTTGTTCTGAGTTTTGCGTTGCTGATTATCACTTTCAAAGCGTTGGCGTAATTCATCAGCATCTAATAATTCGTTATAACCATTGGCTATTTCGACACCATCAATATAAAGTTCGAAACGATTAGCAACATCATTGCCTGATTTATCTGTTTTTATTTTAGCCAATTGAGCTTGTGAAGCTGGAAAGTCATAAACAAAAACAGGCATGTTCATCGCAGATAACCTAGGTTCAATAACATGACTCATTAATAATTCTAGCCATCCATCACGATCTAACTCTAAATCACTTGGCAGACCTTTTATACGCTCTAAAGCATGGTGTTTGATCGTATCATCAGAGCAATTGAATATGTTTGTTTTGAAAAAAAACTCAAAGAGTCCTCGATAACTTAAGCGTGAAATGGGCTTAAAGTTAAATACTTGCTGTAACAAAGTATTTACTTCATCCATCAATTGATTCAATGTCAGTTCTATTCGATACCATTCCAACATGGTGAATTCTGGTGAATGAAGTTTGCCTTGTTCGCCATTTCGAAACACCTTAGCTATTTGATAGATGGAGCCTGAATTTGCTGCCAATAGACGCTTCATAGCAAACTCGGGTGAAGTTTGTAGGTAATGTGTTTGCGTGGATTGTGAACCCATCGGAATATAGTCTGTAGTAAAACTATCTAGGTAAGGCGCTGTCGGTGCTGCTGGTGACAATATTGGGGTTTCGACTTCCCATACATCACGCTGAGCAAAAAAAAGACGGACATCCGCTAAATACTGTGCCCGCCTTTTTAATGTTTCTATCTCAGCCGTTGGCTGCCAGCGTGTTTCATTTAAACTCATAATATATTTACGTTCATCCTGAGCTCCGACTGTCCTGAGTTTATCGAAGGGCGAAGGGTACTGACTTAATTTCATGGTTCGACTGGCTCACCATGAACGATCTATTTTTAGCTTTTGGCACGTTCTACATACTCGCCCGAACGAGTATCTATGCGTAGCAGATCACCAATATTCATAAATAAGGGAACACGTACCACCGCGCCCGTTTCTAATGTGGCTGGTTTGCCACCTGTGCCGGCTGTATCACCTTTTAATCCTGGATCAGTCTCTGTTACCTCTAAATTCACAAAGTTAGGTGCAGTCACTAATAAAGGCGTGCCGTTCCATTGCGTAACGGTATAAACATATTGCTCTTTTAACCATTTTTTACAATCTTCTATCGCATTGCCATCAGCGGCATGTTGTTCAAATGTTACTGGATCCATGAAATACCAAAACTCACCATCGGTATAGGAATATTCTAATTCAACTTCCATCACATCAGCGCTTTCAACACTATCACCTGATTTGAAAGTACGTTCGTTAACACGACCCGTTTTCAAGTTACGGAATTTAACACGGTTGAATGCTTGGCCTTTCCCCGGTTTAACTAACTCATTTTCGATGATGCTACATGGATCGCCAGCCAACATAAATTTGAGTCCAGATTTAAATTGATTTGTACTAATATTTGCCATGCTAACCTCTTTAGGGGACGATCATATTAATTAGAATATTTAAGGTTCAGTATGATACCTCAAACTCACGCTATCGACAGCAAACAAACATGGCAAATTGCATTAAGCAATGCGATTAATGATCCTAAAGTATTATTAAATCAACTTGGTTTAACTGAACAACTGTCCGCTATTGATGGCGATATTCTCAAACAGTTTCCACTGCGAGTACCTCAAAGTTATATCAATAAAATGCGATATGCTGATATCAATGATCCCTTATTACGCCAAGTGTTTCCATTAATTGATGAAGGTTTTAATGTCGATAATTATGTCCGTGATCCTGTTGGCGACACGTTGGCAATTAGCAGCCCGGGCATACTACAAAAGTATCATGGTCGTGCTTTATTATTAACCACGGGGGCCTGTGCCATTCATTGTCGTTATTGTTTCCGTCGTCATTTCCCTTATGGTGACAGCAATCCTCTTGCAAGTCAGTGGCAAACAACGCTCGCTTCTTTAGGTGTCGATACAACAATTACCGAAGTTATTCTTAGTGGTGGCGATCCCTTGTCATTAACGGATAATAAACTTGCCTCATTGGTAAAGGATTTGGAGAATATTTCACATATTAAACGCTTGCGAATTCATACTCGTTTGCCAATTGTATTACCAGAACGTGTTGATCAAAAATTGTTGAAATGGATATCAAATACTCGTCTGCAAGTGATTATGGTTATTCATGCCAATCATGCTAATGAAATTGATCAGGATGTGGCTGACGCTTTGGATGATTTGCGAATAGCGGGCTGTCAGCTACTCAATCAATCAGTGTTGCTCAAGGGTATTAATGATGATGTGGAAAGCTTATCGACATTAAGTGAGCGATTAAGCGATGTTAATGTGTTGCCTTATTATTTACACCTACTTGACCCTGTTGCAGGTGCCAGCCACTTTGACGTTGCTGACCGACAAGGTATTGAACTTATTGAGCAACTTAGAACAGTATTACCCGGTTATCTTGTGCCGCGTTTAGTACGAGAACAACAAGGCGAAGCTAGTAAAACAGCCATCGCTTAATCTCATTACTGATTGTTAGCAACAGAGATACCGTTTGTCCTGAGCTTTGTCGAAGGATGGCAGTTTAGGTTCATGGTTCGACAAGCTCACCACGAACGGATAAACAATACAAACAGCAAGCACCACGAACGGATAAACAATACAAACAGCAAGCACCACGAGCGGATAAACAATACAAACGGCAAGCACCACGAGCGATAAGTAACTCAAACAGCAAACAGTACGAACGATGTGGAAAACTCAACGAATAGAAAAATACGAGCAACAGAAATACCGTTCGTCCTGAGCGTTGTCGAAGGATGGCGGTTTAGGTTCATGGTTCGACAAGCTCACCACGAACGGATAAACAATACAAACAGCAAGCACCACCAACGGATAAGCAATACGAATGATAACAACTCGAACGGCAAGCACCACGAACGGATAAACAATACGAACGATTCGAACGGAGCAGAAAATGCTTAGCGAGTATTATCCTAAAGTCAGATTACCCGCGAGAGGCTAGTTGTACATAGTCTCGTTCTTCTTTACCAGTATATATTTGGGTAGGTCGATATATGCGGTTGTTTGAGATTTGTTCACGCCAATGGGCTAACCAACCTGCTGAACGTGCAACTGCAAATAATGCGGTAAATTGATCTGCTGGAATACCCATCTCGGCATATAAAATACCTGAGTAGAAATCAACATTCGGGTAAACACCTTTATGGCCTAATCTATCAACACAAATTTCTTCGACTCGCATGGCTGTTTCAAAGGTAGTATCTAAACTACTACCACGATCTTCTATTAACTCTGCTACTAATTTGTGCAGGATAGTGGCACGAGGATCTTTAACTTTATATTCACGGTGGCCCATTCCCCAAATCACATCTTTATTGGCTAAGGCATTATCAATCCATTTTTCAGCATTTTTTGCACTACCAATTTCTTTTAACATGTCGACTACGCGTGAATTGGCACCACCATGTAATGGGCCTGATAAGGTACCAATTGCACCGGAAATAACACTATAGGGTGTTGCTAATGTTGAACCAGAGACTAATGCTGAAAAGGTTGATGCATTTAAGGTATGTTCGGCATGAAGAATTAAACATACATCCATAATTCGAGCCATTAATGGATCAGGTTCTTGACCACTGAACATATACAATAAGTTTTCAGCGACAGATAAATCTTCACGAGGTTCAATTGGATCATAGCCAGCGCGCATATGCTCCCACATGGCGACTAACGGCGCCATTGAGGCAATGATATTTACCGTCATATTGCGGACATAATTCAAATCTTCACAGATATCTGCATCAGTCAGACATTCTGTACCCGGATAGAACATGCCTAAACTTGAAACAGCTGTTTGCAACATATCCATTGGATGACCTGTTGCTGGGAAATGATGCATCATTTCACGGATGTGATATTTAATACGATATTGACCGCGTAATTTTTTGGTAAAACCCGTTAATTCTTTAGCAGATGGCAATTCACCATCTAGTAGTAATAATGTTGTTTCTTCAAAACTACTATTTTCAGCTAATGTTTGTAGAGAATAACCACGATATGACAACAGACCTTTTTCACCATCAATAAATGATATGGCTGATTTGGTCGCAGCTACGCCTTCTAGTCCTGGTAAAAAATCACTCATCATCAACCTCAGCTTCTCTACAATTAGAGAATATTAAAAACGGCCTGTCATTATCTTACTGCGGTGGCAAAATGTAAATAGTTTGAATATCGGCTATCGCAGTATTTTATTTGAGGATATCCGCCCAAATATTCTGTGCCCAAGCATTGGCATAAGAACCTTCAAGTGCTGTTGCTGTTTCAGATACACCACCACCAGGCATACTTTTCATTGATGCTGATTCATGGTCATAACGATAGACTTTGGCCACATGCATCGCCTGCTGATCATCCACAAAACTGTAACAAGTATTGCTAAATATTGGCTGTTGTTCTGGTTGTTGATCGGCGAATAATGATGCAATAGCCGCAGCACAGATTTTTGCTTGTTGGTTAGCCATATGACCAGATTTAGGTAGTTTTGCATGAACTGCATCCCCAATCACATGAATATTTTCCTTGGCTGTTGATTCATAGGTTAAGAAATCAACCAAACACCAACGATTATCAACATTAATAACTCCTGCCATTTCAGCTACTTTACCGGCTTTTTGAGGTGGAATCACATTCAATACATCGGCTGAATAGCTATCAAATTCGGTATCAACAGTCAGGTTATCCACATCAATAGATTCAATGGTGCTATTGGGAATATATTCGATTAAATCTGAATAATATTCAGTCCAAGCGGCTTTAAACAAGGCTTTTTTAGAGGCAACATCACCATTGGCATCTAAAATTAATAATTTTCCTGTTGGATTGTTATGTTTCAAATAGAATGCCACTTGGCAGGCTCGCTCATAAGGGCCAGGAGGACATCTAAAAGGTGTCGCTGGCACGGTCATCACCATGGTGCCGCCCTGTTTCATGCTGTGTAATTGCTGTTTTAATAGTTCTGTTTGAGGGCCGGCCTTCCACGCATGTGGGATCTTCTGCTGGGCTTCATAACTCGCCAACATGGGCAAATCATCATAGATCACATCAATACCTGGGGCTATTATTAGTCGTTGATAACTGATTTCAACATCGTCGTGTAACTTAACAAATTGCTTTTCGGTATCAATTGCAACCACTTCTGCTTGCACTGTTTTCACATTGTATTTGCTGGCAAGAATATCGTAATCATGAGTCAGTTGGTCAAGGGTACGACTACCGCTCAGCACTAAGTTGCTTTGTGGGCAAGATACAAACTGGGCATTACGCTCAATCATGATGACTTCAGTATCAGGTGACCACATACTGAGATATTTGGCTGCTGTCGCACCTGAAAAGCCACCACCGATAATCACAACGCGTTGTTGTGATGTTGATTTTGACGCACAAGCCGTTAGAGAGACTGCCGGAAGCATGGCGACAGATCCTGCTGTAATCGCCGTTTTAATAAAACTTCTACGCTTTAAAGCCATGACATTTTCTCCTGAAATTATTATTTTACCTTACGAGACATGCTCGCCTTGAGCCTGTAAATCAGCATGATAAGACGATCTCACCATTGGGCCACTGGCTACATGTTCAAATCCCATTTGTTTGCCAATTTCTGCCAATTGATCAAACTCAGCTGGCGTGACAAAACGTTCTACTGCCAAATGATGGCGACTTGGCTGTAAATATTGACCTAAGGTTAACATACGACAGCCGTGATCACGCAAGTCTTGCATGACTTGTTGTACTTCTTCTAATGTTTCACCTAAACCCAACATCAAACCAGACTTGGTTGGTACGTCTGGGTGCATTTGCTGAAAGTTCTTAATTAAATTCAGTGACCATTGGTAATCAGAACCTGGGCGGACGGCTTTATATAAACGCGGGATGCTTTCCAAATTATGATTGAAAATATCCGGTGGATTCTTCATTAATTCGGCTAAAGCAGTATCCATCCGGCCACGAAAATCAGGGACTAAAACTTCAATTCTGGTATCCGGTGATTGCTGACGAATTTCATCTATACATCGAGTGAAGTGAGCCGCACCACCATCACGCAAATCATCACGATCAACGGATGTGACCACCACATGCTTTAAGTCCATCGCTGCAATGGTTTTTGCTAAATGTTGTGGTTCATTTTCATCTAATGGATCTGGCCGACCATGTGCGACATCACAGAACGGACAGCGGCGAGTACAGATATTACCCATAATCAAAAATGAAGCCGTGCCATGGGTAAAACATTCACCTAAGTTTGGACAAGCAGCTTCTTCACAGATGGAATGCAAATTGTGTTCACGTAATAATTTTTTTAAGTGCATAACTTCAGGCGTACTCGGCGCCTTTGCACGGATCCACTTCGGTTTACGTTTTGGCTTACTCGGTTCAATTTTAATCGGAATACGTGATACTTTTGATTCACCTTTAAGCGCTTTAATATCACGTTTCACTTGTACTGATTCTGTCATTATTTACCTTGCTGCATCTGACTGTTAAGTGCCGATACAATTTTTTGTTTTGCTTGTACTATCGTCATATCATAGCCCAAACTTTTTAAATCAATCACTTCCATTCCTTGATAACCACAAGGATTAATAGAAGAAAATGGTGTTAAATCCATGTCTATATTTAAACTAAGGCCATGATAACAAGCACCATGCTTTACTCTTAATCCTAATGCTGCAATCTTTCGTCCTTTAACATATACACCGGGTGCATCAGAACGTGCTTGAGCATTAATGCCGATATCAGCCAATAATGTAATCACGCTATTTTCTAAGCGCGATACCATTTCACGAATACCGATGCCCAAACGTTTTAAATCAAATAATGTATAAGCTATTAATTGACCAGGACCATGATAAGTGACTTGGCCGCCTCGATCTGTATTAACAACGGCGATAGAGCCTGCTGAAAGCACATGTTCATTGCTACCATTTGTGCCTTGAGTGAAGACAGGAAGATGCTCCAGCAACCATAATTGGTCTTCGGTACTATTATCCCTATCGGCGGTAAAATCTTGCATTAACTGATACGTTGGCTGATATTCCACTAAGCCTAAATCTTTAATGATCACAGCAAATTATTACAGCACGTATTTGACGGCTTCATGGCCACTGAGTTGTCGATAAATTGCATCAAGTTGGGCTTTACTAGTCGCTTGAATATTGACAGTTACCGACGTGAATTTTCCACCCGAACTTTGCTTAGTCGTCACTGCACCTTCAGCGATATCTTCAACGTGTTGCCGAACAATAGCCACAACAATGGCATCAAAACCATCACTGGATTCACCCATTGCTTTAATGCCAAAATCACAGGGAAACTCAAGCAGGGTTTCATTTTCAGACTCACTCATGATGTGCTCTGCAGTTTATATTGCTGATAAAGCTGATCAATTTGTTGCCAGACTGGCCCCGGTACACCTTGAGCTACCGCTTCCCCATCTAATATTGTAACGGGTAAGATTTCTTTGGTGGAACTGCTTACCCATACTTCATCAGCTTGTTTTAATTGGCTCTCGGTTACCGCTTGTTCAATCACTGGAATATTATTGTTAGCTGCTATTTCAAGTACCACTTCACGGGTAATCCCTGGCAATACTTTTTCATCTTTTGGTGCAGTGTAAATTACACCATTAATAATCACATAAGCATTACTTGCCGCACCTTCGGTCAAATAACCATTACGAATTAGTAATGCTTCTTGCGCGCCAGCATCTTGTGCCTGTTGTTTTAACAAGCTATTTGGCAATAAGCTAATTGCTTTGATATTACAGTTCTGCCAACGAATATCTGGAACAGTAATCGCTGCTATACCCTGTTTTTTATATTTTTCTGGCACAGCTTGCAGAGGATTACTCATTGCAAATGCCGTCGGCGTTACGCCTTCTGGAAATAGATGATCACGAGGTGCCACGCCTCTTGTGACTTGCAAATACAGTGATTGATCACCACCGCCATTTCGTTCAACTAATTGTTCGATCAGAGAGTGCCACTCAACGATTGAGTGTGGGTTTTTCATTCTGATGCCATCTAAACTTGTTTGTAGGCGTTCTAAATGGCCTGCTAATTGAAAACAACGACCCGCATAAACCGGGATTACTTCATAAACACCATCGCCTAATAAAAAGCCACGGTCAAAGACTGATACTTTAGCTTTTTCTGCTGGTAAAAAATCACCGTTTAAATAGACTTGTTGCACCCATTATCCCCAAATCAACAATAACAGTGCATCTAGTAATTTACGCCACCAACTGCCTTCATTTACGGCTTGCAATGCCACTAATGACTGCTTAGCAATTAATTCATCACCTAACCGTATTTCAACTTCACCTAACGGTGCTCCTAATGCAATAGGTGCAATAACAGGTTGCTGGATATTAGTTGTTGCAACTAATTCTTTATAACGACCTCGTGGCACGGTGACGGCTAATGATTGGTCTAAGCCTAGATTAACCAGTTTGTCAGCACCTTTCCAAACTTTAATATCGGCTATTTTAGCTTGTGCGTCATATAAGTCATGGGTTTCAAAAAAGCGGAAACCATAGTTAAACAGTTTCTGTGTTTCTTGTGCTCTGGCATTTTCACTGCGAGTGCCTAATACCACTGAAATCAAGCGCATATCACTTCGTTTTGCCGAGGCTGCTAAGCAATAACCTGCTGCTTCGGTATGACCCGTTTTTAAGCCATCAACACTGGTATCGCGCCATAACAGTTTATTTCGATTATGTTGGGTAATGTCATTATAGGTAAATTCTTTTTCGGCATACCATTTGTAGTGTTCTGGAAAATCACGAATGGTTGCGGTAGATAAAATAGCAATATCTTTGGCTGTGGTGTAGTGATCTTTATCTGGCAAACCTGTTGAATTTCGGTAATTGGTATTGACCATACCTAGTTGTTGAGCATATTGATTCATCAATTGGGCAAAAGTCTCTTCACTACCAGCGACATGCTCTGCCAAGGCAACAGCTGCATCATTGCCCGATTGAATAATCATGCCACGAAGTAATACTTCAACCGGTACTTTGGTATTGACTTCAATAAAGCTACGAGAACCAACCATTCGCCATGCTTTCTCACTAATCAATACTTCATCCGCTAAATCAATATTGCCCGCTTCCAACTCATGAGATACGACATAGGCTGTCATTAATTTAGTAATACTGGCCGGTGGTAAACGCTGTTCAGAATTCAATTCTGCCAATACACGGCCACTGGCAAAGTCTTGCAAGATATAAGACTTGGCCGCAACTGTCGGTGCCGTGGGGTTAGGTGCAATCGCTCCCGCATAAGAGGTGGCAGATGCCAATACAAAACTAACTAACCATAAGGTTTTAAATATTTTAAACATTAATAATAACTCTCAAAAAATAAACTGTTCAAAGCCATTTTACAGATTGTAAAAAGCTCTTATTCGACTACTATATGGGCATCATTGAAACCTAATTCAACTAATTGGCTTGCTAAAGTATCTCCATATTCCACATTTGCAAGTGGGCCAACACGCACCCGATATAAAACCCCTTGTGGCTTTTTAAATGGCACAATCAATACTGCATCACCAATTTGTTGCTGTAGTTTTAATTTTAACTGTTCTGCACTTGCTGAAGTACTAAAAGCTCCTACCTGTAGATATAAACCTACTGGCCCTGCTGGTGAAGGGTATGTTGCTGATGTTGTTTTTGCTGTTGAAACTGGCGCTTCGCCTGCTGTAATAGCACGCACCTCAACCAATCCCGTACCTTTGCCAATAATACCCAATTTAGTCGCAGCACTATACGATAAATCAATTAGTCGATTGCCATGGAATGGCCCGCGATCATTGACCTTTACAATCACTTTACGTCCGTTGTTTAAATTAGTTACTTCAACATAGCTTGGCAATGGCAATGTTTTATGGGCCGCCGTCATCGCATACATATCATAAGTTTCACCACTTGAAGTGCGTCTCCCATGAAATTTAGTGCCATACCAGGAGGCAATGCCTTTTTCGTGATAGCCGCGGCTGGTATTTAAGGTGTAATAACGCTTTCCAAACACCTCATAATGCGCTGGGTTACCATATTTACTGCGTGGTTCATCTTGCGGAATAGCGTCAGGAATATTGGCTACGTCAGGTTTTCTAACAGGAGCGCTATCCTGTTTGTCGCCAATGATGCTACATGCAAATAAGCTAAAACAGATTGCTATGATGCTGAATAGCTTAATTAGTTTCATTTGTCTTGTCATATTGTTCGCGAATCGCTTCCGCCAATTGTGTCACTGCCATTGCATACATTCTACTGTGGTTATAGCGAGTGATTGTGTAAAAATTTTGTTCTACCACCCAATATTCTTCACCTCGTTGTTGTGTCAATGAAATAAGCGCAAATAGATCAGATTCATCTGAAATATTATCTAATAATACACCTGCATGTTCTAATTCCTGTCGACTAATCGAGGGTTTACTGCCTTGTGCAATTAACTCCGTTGGTTCTTCGCCAGTAATGCCTGTTTTATGCACAATATCTTCACCTTTTACCCAGCCATGGCGCTTCATATAATTGGCAATACTACCAATGGCATCATTAGGGTTCTCCCATATGTCTCGTTTATTATCTCCATCAAAATCAACAGCATAAGCACGATAACTGCTTGGCATAAATTGCCCTAAACCCATCGCGCCAGCATAGGAACCAACAGGTTCTAAAATCGACATATTTTCTTCACGTGTTAGCAATAAGAAATGTTCTAATTCACTTCGGAAAAATGGACTTCTAGGAGGATAACGGAATGCCAACGTTGATAATGCATCCACCACTCGATAGCCACCAACATTGCCGCCATAACGTGTTTCCACACCTAGTATTGAAATAATAATCTCCGCAGGAACACCATATTCTTGTTCAGCTTTTGCCAAGGCTTGCGTATGTTGCTGCCAGAACTTAACGCCGCCTTTTATTCGCTTATTGGTGATAAATATTTTGCGGTATTCATACCAAGGTTTACTTTTTTCTGCTGGCCTTGAAATGGCTCTTAAGATTGACTTTTTGACTTCCACTTCAGCAAATAAGGCTGTCAACTCCTCTTTATCAAAACCATGTTTTTCCTGCATTTCATCAATAAAAATTGATAGATCAGGCAACTCTGAATTAGCATATGAACTGCTTATAAAAGCCAGCATGAATAGTGCAATTATTACTCGTGTCACGGTGACATCATCCTTCGATGGGTGTGAATAGACATCAGGATACCGAAGCCAGCCAATAAGGTCACCATTGATGTGCCCCCATAACTCACTAATGGCAACGGCACACCCACTACAGGCAATAATCCCGTCACCATCCCAACATTAACAAATACATAGACCAGAAAAGTCATTGAAATACTCCCGGCCAATAATCGTGAAAAACTGGTTTGCGCCTGACTCGCGATAAATAGTCCTCTACTCGCCACTATTAAATATAATGTTAGTAATAAACCAACACCAACCAAACCAAATTCTTCAGCAATGACAGAGAATATAAAATCTGTTGATCGTTCTGGCAAAAAAGCTAAATGTGATTGTGTGCCTTCCAACCAGCCCCGACCAAACAAACCGCCTGAACCGATGGCAATTTTTGACTGAATAATATGATACCCAGCACCCAAAGGATCACTTTCAGGATTGAACAAGGTTAATACTCGTTGTCGTTGATAGTCGTGCATGACATACCATAACACCGGTAATGCAGCTGCACTGGCGGTCATAAAACTAAAAATAATTCGCCAAGAAATCCCCGATAAGAATATGACTATTAAACCTGAACTTGCGATTAATAATGAGGTACCCAAATCCGGTTGTTTAGCAATAAGCATCGAAGGAACAATCACAATGATGAGAGCCATAAACAATCTGAGCATAGTGGGTGGTAATGGCCGTTCGGCCAAATAGGCTGCCACTAATAAGGGCACTGCTAACTTCATTAATTCTGATGGTTGAAAGCGGAAAAAACCCAAATCTAACCAACGCTGAGCGCCCTTTCCTTCATGGCCAAATGCCAATACTAAAATCAATAAAATTAATCCTGCAGCATAGAGCCAATACGCGGCATCCCGTATGCGGTCTGGATGAATATTTGATAATAGTAATAACACAGTAAATGCTGTTGCCATCCGTATTAACTGGCGAATTAGCAGATCACTATTTTGGTCGCCAGCACTATATAACACCATGAGGCCGACACCCATTAGTATCAGCAGACCTAATAACAACATGGCATCCAGATGGATTATTCTTAAGGCCTTGGTTAAGCTCCATCTTTGTGGATTCTGGTGATCGCTTATCAAGCTACTCATCTTCGGTCAGTCCAAAATATTGATCAATCATCTTGCGGGCTATCGGTGCTGCTACACGACTACCACTACCCCCATTTTCAACGACTATTGCCACCACAAATTCAGGATCATCAGCGGGTGCAAAAGCAATAAATAATGCATGGTCATGTAGTTTTCTTTCTAAAGTCTCAGCATCATATTTTTCATCCTGCTTAATACCAAATACCTGTGCTGTTCCCGTTTTTCCTGCCACTTTAAAGGGTAAGCCTTTGCCAATGTGGCGCGCAGTTCCCCGCTTACCGTGGGTCACTTCAACCATTGAATCAATGATTGCCTTCCAATGTTGCTTATTTACAATTGGTAATGCTTCAGATGTCTTTGTTGGCAATAGTTTTAGTTCACTTTTCCCTGAGCTTCGCCTTGCGCGAGCAACTTGTGGAACAACATTAATACTCCTGTTTGCCAATGTTGCCGTAGCATGGGCCAATTGGATAGGCGTCGTTTGATTAAAGCCTTGACCGATGCCAGCAATTAATGTTTCGCCAGGGTACCAGGCGAGGTTTCGACTAGCGCGTTTCCACTCTCTTGATGGTGACAATCCCCTACTTTCACTCGGAATATCAACTCCCGTACGGTGGCCAAAGCCAAATATATCCAAAAAATCATGCATTCGATCAATGCCCAACGCATGAGAAAGATCGTAAAAATACACATCACAAGACTGTGATATCGCTGTTATTAAGTCAACATGACCATGACCATGTTTTTTCCAACACCGATAGCGATGTTCTTGGCCTGGTAAGGTAAACCAACCGGGGCAGAATGATTTTGATTGTTCGGAAATGACACCTAATTCTAAACCTGCCAACGCCACAAATGGTTTTAAGGTCGAGCCAGGAGGATAATGGCCACGTAAAGCGCGATCAAATAATGGCCTATCAGGTGAATCTCTTAACACCGCATAATCTTTACTACTAATACCAGTCACAAAAGCATTTGGATCAAAATCTGGTTTACTAAGCATGGCCAAAACACCGCCTGTTTTCGGCTCAATCGCTACAATAGCGCCATTGAAATCTCCTAATAAATCCGAGGCAACTTGCTGTAAATTTATATCTAAATGTAGAAATAAATCTTGTCCTGAGATTGAGGGTACACTGTTTAAATCTCTAACAACACGGCCTTGAACATTGGTCTCAACCTGTTGATAGCCAACACTCCCGTGCAAACTATCTTCATAGTATTTTTCAATGCCTGTTTTACCAATTTGTAAAGTACCTTTGTAATTTTTGGCATCAATACGCTGTTGATCTTGTACATTTATCCGGCCAACATAACCTACCGTATGTGCAAATAAGTTAGCTTGCGGATAGTGCCTAATTAACCGACCCACTACGTCGACACCGATAAAGCGGTGTCGATTGACAGAAAATTTTGCGACTTCTTGTTCTGTCAATCTCTGCCTCAATACCACTTGACGAAAGCTACGCTGTTGTTTGATCTGTTGTTTGATATCTGCGACTTCATCTTCATTCATCGAAAATAGCAGTGCTATTTGTTGAATGGTGGCCTCCATATCTGGTACTTTTTCAGGTGTTAGTTCTAAACTAAATGTTGGGATATTTTCAGCCAGAATGACCCCATTGCGATCATAAATTAATCCTCTTTGGGGGGCTAATGGCTCGATATCAATACTATTTTGTTTGGATAAGGAATCAAAATGTTCATGTTCCATGACTTGTAATACCGCCAGCCGAGTCATTACAATCGTAAATAATAGTCCAGCAAGAATAGCTGAAAAAATTAATCGCTCATTAACTAAACGACTTTCACGAAAATGGTCTTTCAGTGCAAATCTTGTTGCCATTTAAACTAACTCTGAAAGGTCAACTAACATGGAAGGTACGTCTAGCGGCACGCAACAACAAATAAATAACAGGCCATAACACCATACTACTAATTGCAGGCAACCAAATATGCCAACCTGCATTCACTCCAGAGGACATAATGACAATGATCAAGTGAACCACTAAAACTAGTGGCAGCACACTCAATGCCTGTTGCCAGGTAGGATATTGTCGAAGTTGTAAATAAAATTGTAATACTAGATAGGTCACTAATGAATAGGCCAAGGCTAAAATTCCCAAAGCGCCACCAGTCAGTACATCCATAAATAAACCAATGACCCATGCTAGGCCAACGCCAGAACGTTGTGGGAGTGCCATTGTCCAATAAATTAACGTCATCAAAACCCATTCCGGTCTCATAAAGCGTAATACATCAGGTAAAGGCAGGATCATCAATAGCATGGCAATCATGATAGAAAGAATAATCACACTACCCCCATGGGGTGCTTTATTGGTCGCCATTCAGCATCTCCTCACCTAGCAGTGGGTCAAGTCCTTCAAGTGCTGGCTCACTAATAGCTAGCGTTTCGGCAGGCAAGACTAATAATACTTCTCGGCTGGTCGATAATTGTGCTGCTGGTTCCACTGATATTTCTGCAAATGATTTACCTTGAGGGAAATTAACCGAGATGACCGTCCCTACTGGGTAGCCAACTGGGAAGCGACCACCTAAACCTGAAGTTACTAATAAATCTCCTACTCTCACATCGGCATTATGTGGCATATGATTCAAGTTCAAAGGCTCGGCAAGTCCTCTACCTGTGGCCACTGCGCGCAAACCATTACGATTTATTTGTACCGGAATCCCATGACTCGGATCGGTTAATAATACGACTCGGCTGGAGAATGAATTTACCTCTATAACTTGTCCCATTACCCCGGTTGCATCAAGCACTGGCTGACCATCAAAAATACCGTCACGCTGACCTTTATTGATAACAACCTGTTGAAAGAACGGATCCAAATCAATGGTTAATAATTCTGCTACCAACACTCTCTCATTGAGTCGGAAGGAAGAGCCCAATAATTCTCGCAGACGCATATTCTCACGTTCTAATGCCTGCAATTTTTGCAATCGAACACTATTCAATAAATTCGTAGCTTCTAAAACTGTATTTTTTTGTTGCAACTGTTCACGGTTTTGAAAAAAATCATCTATCCAAGCGTTTATATCACTCGGCATAGAAGCGACTGTTTGCAATGGATAAACGATGGTCGATAACACCGTACGAACCGGTGAAAAATAGTTCATCCGTGAATCAAGGAAAAATAGTGCCAGCGATGCCATTAATGCTATTAGCATACGGGTATTTAACGATGGGTTATGGGTAAATAATGGTTTGATATCTAAGGTCCATAAACTAAAAAACCTTTGCAGATATGACTCAACTGCAAAGGTTTAAATACTGATATAACAATTTTATTCAAATGTGAAGAGGTCAATGCCTCGTTCATCAATCAGTTCCAGTGCGCGACCACCACCACGAGCAACACAGGTCAGAGGATCTTCAGCAATAATAGCTGGCAAGCCCGTTTCTTCTATCAATAAACGGTCTAAATCGCGCAATAGGGCACCGCCACCGGTTAATACAATCCCTCTTTCTGCCACATCGGAACCTAACTCTGGTGGTGTTTGCTCTAAAGCAGTTTTGACCGCTGAAATAATACCCGATAACGGATCTTGAAGTGCTTCTAGAATTTCATTGCTATTTAATGTGAAACTGCGGGGGATGCCTTCAGCCAAATTACGACCACGTACTTCCATTTCACGAACTTCATTACCGGGATAAGCTGAACCAATTTCTTTTTTGATTCTTTCAGCGGTTGATTCACCAATTAATGTGCCGTAATTTCGACGTACATAATTGACGATTGACTCATCAAATAAGTCACCACCAATACGGACAGAAGCTGAATAAACAATACCGTTTAACGATATAACAGCTACTTCTGTAGTACCGCCACCAATATCTAACACCATGGAACCACTGGCTTCTTCAACAGGCATTCCAGCACCAATCGCTGCGGCCATTGGTTCTTCAATCAAAAATACATCTCTAGCACCGGCACCGGCCGCTGATTCGCGAATAGCACGACGTTCAACTTGAGTTGAACCACATGGTACACATACCAATACCCGCGGGCTCGGTTTTAAGAAGCGACCTTCGTGTACTTTACGAATAAAATGTTGCAACATTTTTTCAGTGACCGTGAAGTCGGCAATTACACCATCTTTGAGTGGTCTAATGGCGGTAATATTTCCTGGCGTACGACCTAACATTCGTTTTGCTTCAGCACCGACAGCAGCAATTGAACGGGGACCGCCGGGCCCTCTTTCCTGACGAATAGCAACGACTGATGGCTCATCAAGTACGATGCCTTGTCCACGTACATAAATCAGCGTATTTGCTGTACCAAGATCGATCGAAAGATCGTTAGAAAATATACCGCGTAAACGTTCAAACATTAAAGAAACCACAATCCAGCAATGAAAAAAAGATACTTTATCAATGCAATGGGCTGTTGAGCAAGCGTCTAATCATTTAAACTGCACACTTATTATCAAAAATCACCCTCAGGAACGTCAATGAGTTTAGATAAAACCGATGTAGAAAAAATTGCACTTTTAGCTCGTTTAGCCATAGATGAAAAGGATATCCCTGATTACGCGCGGGATTTGAACAATATTTTTAGTCTGGTCGAGCAAATGAATAGTGCTGAAACCGACAATATTACGCCTATGGCTCACCCACTTGATGCCCATCAAAGATTACGGCCTGATGTTGTAAATGAAACTGATCAGCGCGACTTATTTCAATCAATTGCGCCAAAAACAGATGCTGGTGTTTATCTGGTTCCTCAGGTTATCGAATAAATGATCACCCTGAAATGACAACTCAGCTAATATTATTAAATTACAGGCACACATATGCACAATAAATCTCTTTCTGAACTCTCTTCATCATTACAAAAAGGTGAATTCAGCAGCGTTGAATTAACACAATATTACTTAGACCGTATTAAAGCGCACAATAATGTTGTCAATGCTTACATCACCGTCTGTGAACAAAGTGCGCTTAGCCAAGCTAAATTGGCAGATCAAGCATTACAACAACAATCTGGGCAGCGACTCACTGGGATCCCACTAGCGCATAAAGATATTTTTTGCACCCAAGGTGTTCGCACCAGCTGTGGCTCAAAAATGTTAGATAACTTTATTGCTCCCTATAATGCAACCGTGGTTGAAAAAATTAATGACTCTGGCATGGTGATGTTAGGCAAAACCAATATGGATGAATTTGCCATGGGGTCATCAAATGAAACCAGTTTTTATGGCGAGGTAAAAAACCCCTGGGATATTAATAAAGTTCCCGGTGGTTCATCGGGTGGTTCTGCGGCAGCTGTTGCAGCAAGATTAGCTCCGATTGCTACTGGTACCGATACTGGTGGTTCAATTCGTCAACCGGCATCTCTTTGTAATTTGACTGGTTTAAAACCAACTTATGGCCGTATTTCTCGTTATGGCATGATTGCTTTTGCGTCTAGCTTGGATCAGGCTGGTCCAATGGCTCGAAGTGCCGAAGATGCGGCTTTATTACTCAATGAAATGGCTGGCTTCGACGAGCGCGACTCAACCAGTGTTGAACGTGATGTACCGGATTACACCGCCTCCTTAAATGATTCATTAGCAGGCTTGAAAATCGGTTTGCCAAAAGAATATTTTGGTGAAGGTCTTGATGCTGATGTGGCAGCGACTATAGAGGCAGCGGTTAAATCTTTTGAATCACTGGGCGCCAGCATTAAAGAAATAACATTGCCCAATACTGGATTGGCAGTACCCACTTATTATGTGGTGGCACCTGCTGAATGTTCATCAAACCTGTCTCGAATGGATGGTGTTCGTTTCGGTCATCGCTGCGATGACCCAAAAGACTTGCAAGATCTTTATGAACGTTCACGTGGCGAGGGTTTTGGTGATGAGGTCAAACGCCGGATCATGACTGGAACCTATGCCTTATCGGCGGGTTATTACGATGCCTATTATCTTAAAGCGCAACAATGTCGCCGTTTAATCAGTGATGATTTCCAACAAGCATTTAATGATGTTGATGTCATCATGGGGCCAACAGCACCGACGACTGCTTTTAATTTAGGTGAGAAAAAAGATGATCCTGTTGCCATGTATCTGGCTGATATTTATACCATCAGCACGAATTTGGCCGGCTTACCTGGCATGTCTATTCCAGCTGGTTTTGTCGGTGGGCTGCCAGTAGGCCTGCAGATTATTGGTAATTATTTTGATGAAGCGCGACTTCTTAATATTGCCCATCGTTACCAACAAACTACTGCTTGGCATCAACAAATACCCGCAGGATTTGCGTAAGTAAAAAGAGAGCATCAAGTTATCCGTGAGGCCTTTATGAAAGCATCAGAACTGTTTATCCGTAGTCTTGAAAACGAAGGTGTTGAATACATTTTTGGTATCCCAGGTGAAGAAAACTTGGATGTGATGGATGCTTTGCTTGAATCTAAAATCCAATTTATCACCACCCGTCATGAACAAGGTGCAGCCTTTATGGCTGATGTTTATGGTCGCTTAACGGGTCGTGCCGGCGTATGTTTAGCTACCTTAGGTCCTGGAGCGACTAACCTTATTACTGGTGTTGCCGATGCCAATATGGATCATGCTCCATTAGTTGCTATCGCAGGGCAAGCCTCAACCAATCGCCTACATAAAGAATCACATCAAGTGCTTGACCTGGAAGCAATGTTTTTACCCATCACCAAATATGCTACTCGTATCGTTGGTCCTGAGGTTATTCCTGAGATTGTTCGTAAAGCCTTTAAGCTCGCTCAAACTGAAAAAACCGGTGCCTGTTTTATTGAATTTCCAGAAAACATTGCTGAAATGGACATTGATGAAACGCCTTTACACGTTAAACATGCTACACCGCCCGAACCGGCTGCTGAGCAAATTGAACGTGCTGCAGAACTGATATCAAAAGCAGACAATCCAATTATTCTTGCTGGCAACGGTGTGATTAGAGCACAAGCCTCTAAAGCCCTCGCTGATTTTGCAGATACATTAGGTATTCCGGTTGCAAATACTTTTATGGCTAAAGGTGTTATTCCCTTTCGTCACCCGATGGCATTGGGCAGTGTAGGATTGCAGTCTAATGATTATGCCAGCAGTGGGTTTTCTACTGCTGATGTGATTATTTGCATTGGCTACGATATGGTGGAATATCACCCTTATCTCTGGCACCCCTCACGTGATCGTACTATTATCCATATTGATACTACTCATGCCGAAGTGGATGCCTATTACAGTGTAATTTTGGGCGTGATTGGTAATATCAACCACAGCTTAAATCGCATTGCAGCATTAAGCACGCCGCATCAAGATAAAACCATGCGAATCTTACGCGATAGCTTGATTAAAGAGATGAATCAACATCGCGATGATGCCGAGTTTCCTGTTAAGCCTCAAAAGATTATTTGGGATCTACGTACTGCAATGGAATTAGATGATATTGTGATTTGCGATGTGGGCGCGCATAAAATGTGGATGTCACGTATGTTTCGTTGTGAATATCCCAATACTTGCATTATCTCCAATGGTTTTGCCAGTATGGGGATTGCTGTTCCTGGTGCGATTGCGGCCAAACTTGCTTATCCTGACCGTAAAATAGTTGCGGTGACAGGTGATGCTGGATTCTTAATGAACTCCCAAGAAATTGAAACGGCAATGCGACTCAATATTGCAATTGTGGTCCTCATTTGGAATGATGCCAGTTATGGTTTAATTGAATGGAAACAACAAAATCAATATGGCCGTACGAGTAATGTGAAATTTACCAACCCTGACTTTGTGCAATACGCACAATCATTTGGCGCTAAAGGTGTCCGGATTGAAAAAACTGAGCAATTAATGCCCGCATTACAAGCTGCGTTGGCTCGTGATACAGTCACTATTATTGACTGTCCGGTGGATTATCGTGAAAATCTTAAATTAACTGAAACTTTAGGCCAACTCACCTCTTCTAATTAAAGGGCCTCGAATAACAGACATGAATCGACATATACTTTTTATTATCACTTTAGTTGTAGGTTTATTTGCCATCAATTGGCTGAATAATGACAGCCAAAACACTATGCCGGAGCTATCGTTTACCGATATCGACAAGCAAACACATTCGCTCGCACAATATCAAGGCAAACCAATCCTGATGATTTTTTGGGCAACAGATTGTCCCGGTTGCATTAAAGAAATGCCTGCATTGATAAAGTTGCATGAAACTTATGCTGAACAGGGGCTGACAATGATCGGTGTTGCCATGTCTCATGATTCGCTTCGTCACATTAAAACAATGCGAGAAAAACGCAAGCTCCCTTATATCATTACATGGGATCACAATACTCAGATTGCCCGCGCTTTTGGTAATGTTCGGGTTACGCCTACCCATTTTTTAATCGATTCAACGGGGCAGATTGTGATGCGTAAAATCGGTGCTATCGACCTCACTCGCCTAGAGCAGAAGCTACAAAATCTAGGTCTAAATTCCATATAATAGTAATACCACTACACTTCCATTTTAAGATATGGCATAATGCGCGGTTTTTAACGGCTTTCATTGGGCGACATATTCGCCATTAATTAAAGCATATAAATGTTCAACAGGAGCGATTTAATATGGCACGAGTATGTCAGGTAACGGGCAAACGCCCAATGGCTGGAAACAATGTTTCCCACGCCCACAACAAAACACGACGTCGGTTTCTTCCGAACCTTCATCCTCACCGTTTTTGGGTTGAATCAGAAAACCGCTGGGTGAAATTACGTGTTAGTAATCACGGTCTACGTATCATTGATAAGAAAGGTATTGATGATGTATTAGCGGATATCCGCGCCCGTGGCGAAAAAGTCTAGGAGATAGAAAATGCGCGAAAAAATTAAATTAGTCTCATCTGCTGGCACGGGTCACTACTACACCACAGATAAAAATAAACGTACCATGCCTGATAAATTGGAAATGAAAAAGTTCGATCCAGTTGTTCGCAAACACGTTATGTATAAAGAATCTAAAATTAAATAAGCTTGTTTAGATATTTAAAATAAAAAAACCTGCTTATGCAGGTTTTTTTATATCTGTTTCTTTATATAATGATTTTTTATATTTAAGGATGGCTGAGAAAAATAGTAATGACTGAAGACAATACCTCCTCATCCATTTTAATGGCAAGGCAGCCCATATTTGATAATGACTTAAATGTGTATGGCTACGAGTTACTCTTCCGTGATAATTTACAAAATGAATCTGGCGTTACTAAAGGTAATGGTGATCTCGCAACCACTAAAGTCATCAACCACACTTTTTTAGAATTCGGTATTGAACGTGTCATTGGCCAGCATTATGGTTTTATAAATCTCACTCGTTCATTTCTCGTTGGCAATATTCCCCTTCCTTTTGATCACCATCACGTTGTATTAGAAATACTTGAAGATATTGTCATTGATCAAGAAATTATCACTGCTGTAAAAAACCTTGCACAACAGGGTTATATCATTGCACTGGATGATTTTATCTTTAAAGAAGAATTCCGACCATTACTTGATGTTACTTCAATAATAAAAATTGACCTACTGGCACTTTCAGATCAAGAGCTAATCGAACATGTCGATTTATTAAAGGCTTATAACGTTAAACTACTCGCTGAAAAAGTCGAAACACATCAGCAGTTTGAACAATGTCGCGCGCTTGGATTTGATTATTATCAAGGCTATTTTTTCTGCCAACCCACCATCCTTGATGATAAGCCACTGCCAGATAATAAATTAGCTGTTATGCGCATTATCTCCAGTCTTCAACAAGCTGATATCACGATTGAAAATCTCGAGTATCTAGTGAGTCAAGATGCATCGTTAAGCTACAAATTGCTTAGGCTTCTTAACTCAGCTGCTGTGGCATTGCCAAAACAAGTGACATCCTTACAACAAGGGCTGATACTACTCGGGCTTAAAAAGATTCGTGCATGGGCCACCATTATTGCATTTTCAGGTGTCAAAGCAGCTACCAGTGAATTACTGTCTACTACTTTAGTTCGAGCAAAAATGGCTGAACACTTAGCTCCGCTTTTTGATTGTGATTCCGATAGCGCCTTTATGATCGGATTATTTTCCTCTCTTGATATTATGATGATGAAACCAATGGCAAGTTTACTTGAGTCTTTACCACTTGAATTGCCCATTAAAAATGCCTTAATATCCCACGATGGTGAGCTAGGGAAATTATTACTATTTATCATTTGTTACGAACAAAATGATCTCGCCATACTGCCACCCAATGTCTCTATTGATGATCTTAATAAGGCCTTCACTACAGCCACTGAATGGGCAATTGCTACTGAGGCTGCATTATAAATTATGTCCAATAAGATCATGCTCGCGACCAAATCATTATCGCGTTTCTACGGTACACAGCAGGCGGTTAATAATGTCAGTTTTGAAGTGCATCAAGGCGAAGTTTTAGGCTTTTTAGGGGCCAATGGTGCCGGGAAAAGCACCACCATGAAAATGTTAAGTGGTAATTTAGCACCTGATCACGGTGAAATAACAATTAACGGGATTGATTTATTAACTGCGCCCAAACAAGCCAAAGCGCATATCGGTTATTTGCCAGAACAACCACCAGTATATAAAGAATTAACTGTCAAAGAGTTTTTATCTTTTTGCGCCCAACTCAATCAGATTCCGTCATCCCAGCGACAGTCAGCCATTGATACCGTGATTGAACGCTGTGGGCTTAGCCATGTCACTCGTCGACTTATTGGTCATTTATCAAAAGGCTATCAACAGCGTGTTGGCATCGCCCAAGCGATCATTCATTCGCCTGCTGTGGTGATTCTTGATGAACCTACATCGGGCTTAGACCCCATTCAGATAAGGGAGATTCGCCATTTAATCCGTGAAATTGCCAGTGAGCATAGCGTAATTTTATCGACCCATATCTTGCCAGAAGTGCAAATGCTATGCGACCGAGTACAAATTATTAATGAAGGATCATTAATTTTTAATGATTCAATATTAGGCCTTAGTCAGCAGATGGAGGCTTCCAATTTATTAATCACACTTAGTCGCCCTCCAGATATAAGTCGATTACTGCAATTAGAAGGCGTTGTCACCGTTGATACTCTGAGCTCCAATCGTTTTCGATTACATTATCAACCTGATCATAATCCAACTGAAGCTCTACTCGACCATGCTGTTGCAGAAAAGTGGCAATTACTAGAACTCACACCGGAACGACACTCATTAGAAGATGTTTTTATGAATATAATTCAAGATGAATCTTCATCAAGCGAGCAGGTAAGCTGATGTTTTCACTTGCACGCAACGAACTTTACCGTTTATTTTTATCCCCACTCGCGTGGGTTATTTTAGCGCTTAGCCAACTTATTCTGGCCTATTTATTTTTGACTCATATTGATTATTTTATTCAAATTCAAGCCAAAATATCTGCCATTCCCGGTGCACCAGGTGTAACTGAACTGGTCGCCATACCCTTATTGAATAATGCCGCCACCATATTCCTGCTACTAGCACCACTTATTACTATGCGGCTTATTGCCGAAGAACGCCGTAATGAAAGTCTGCCTTTATTATTATCCGCCCCGCTTTCCATTGCTCAACTTGTATTGGGGAAATATTTAGGTACGCTTGGCTTTTTTATTATTTTGCTGATATTAATAAGTCTAATGCCACTATCACTCGCCTTAGGGAGCGAGATTGATTATGGGGTGCTTGCTGCCGGCCTCTTGGGGCTAAGCTTATTGGTCGCTAGTTTTACCGCCATTGGTCTTTTTCTATCATCACTAACCTCGCAGCCTACTATTGCTGCCATTAGTACTTTTAGCACGTTATTCTTATTATGGATCATTGATTGGGCAGGTAATACTCAAATGGCTGCTGAATCATCCGGCCTGTTTAACTGGCTATCATTATTACGTCATTATGAGCCGTTACTACAAGGTGACGTTAATAGTAGCGATATTGCTTATTACCTAATTATTATTGCGACGTTTTTGATCTTAACGACTCGTCGATTAGACTCTCAACGGCTAAACTAAAATGAACATTAATTCAAAAATACAACGCCAGTTGAAATTACAGAATATTATTTTTTATCTGTTACTCATTATTGTTGTGGTCTTACTCGCAAAGGTTTCTCTGAAAACTAATATCCAATCTGACTGGACAGCCAATAGTCGTCATAGTTTGTCCGAAACCAGCATTAGCCTGCTAAAACAGCTTGAAAAAGACATTACTATTCAAGCATTTATTAGCCCAAGCAATGAATATCGACCAACGCTTGAAGCATTATTGACGCGCTACCAAAATCATAGTGACAAGCTGCATATTAGCTATATCAATCCAGACTTTTCACCTGAACGTGTTCGTAAGCTTAATATTCAACAGCAAGGTGAAATGATTGTCTCCCTCGGCGAACAACAGCAGCATGTTTTTGATTTATCGGAGCAATCATTAACCAACGCATTGATTTCTGTGTCTCGGCAACAAGAGCAATGGTTGATATTTATTGAAGGTCATGGCGAACGTTCACCACTCAATCAAGCTAACTTCAATCTTAGTACTTGGGGGGAGCAACTCAAGCAGAAGGGATTTAGACTGCAAGGCTTAAATTTAGTAGAACATAGTCAAATCCCTAACAATGCTGCAGCAGTGATTATTGCCAGTCCTGAACGTGACTGGCTGCAAGGTGAAATTGACATCATCAAGCACTATATTGACGATGGCGGTAATTTATTATGGTTAGTCGAACCTGATAATACTGAATCATTAGCCAGTTTAGCTGAACACCTTGGTATTGAATTTATCGCTGGCACGCTCCTCGATCCCAATGCTGAAATGCTTGGTATTAGCGATCCACAATTTGTATTAATTACAGATTATGCTAATCACCCTATTGGCCAAGCCACTTCAACAGTCACCTTATTTCCACAAGCTGTTGCGCTTGAATACAGCTTAGAAAATAATCCCTGGCAAATGGTGCCACTGCTCACAACACAAGATAATGTGTGGAGTGAAACCGGGCCTATTGATGAAAACCCCGATCAAGCGCTGGTCTTTGATTTAGGTAACGATACCGCAGGACCACTTAATCTTGGTATATTGTTAAGTCGTTTCCCGGATGAGAATAGCGTTAAGGATACAGAACAACGTCTTGCCATTATTGGCGATGGTGACTTCTTATCAAATACTTATATTGGCAATGCCGCCAATCTTGAGCTAGGTATTGCATTGATGAATTGGCTAGCAGAAGATGACAGTCTGATCGCTATTCCTGTCAAAACAACACTTGATAATCAGCTTGAATTAACAGCTACACAATCAATCATTATTGGTCTTGGATTTTTGATTGTGATCCCTGTATTGCTACTGAGTATTGGGCTATGGTTATGGTGGTATAGACGTAAGCAATGACCTCTCGCTATTTGATCAATTTGATGCTGATTTTAGTCATCGCTGGTTTGTATTGGTTTAATTACCAAAGCAATACCACTGATATTAATCAGCAGACACTTACCACCTTATCAAGCCGTGATATCCACCGGATCACCATTAAACGCGCTAATGCAACTACTATCATATTGGAAAAATCATTATCCGAATGGCGTGTTATTCAGCCACTTCAAGCTAAGGCGAATGACACCCGTATCAAATTATTATTATCAATATTGGATACTCGCAGTCATGCAACATCAATGGCAAGTGATGAGGATTCTCTTCGGCAGTTTGGTTTAGCTCCTGCGAAAGTGACTTTAATTCTCAATGAGCAACAATTTCACTTTGGAGACGTTGAAACAATAAGCAATCACCGTTATATTTTGCATCATGAGCTTGTTCATTTAATTGACGATAATGTTAGTCATTTGCTCAATACCAGTGCATCCAGTTTTATCGATAATAGACTACTCGCAAGCAATACTGTTATTACTAAAATAACATTACCGATACTGAATGCAGATAACACTATTTCCAGCGACTATAGCGACATTGAAAATAGTGAAGGTCAATGGAAAAGTTCTGATGCCCACTACACAGCAGATCAATTAACCGCACTGATCAGTGTCTGGCAACATGCCTATGCCTTACAAGTATTGCCTATAAAACAGCAGTTGTTGGCCACCAATATTCATAAGGTCACTATTTCATATGGCGATCAACAATCAGTCGAACTACAGATAGTGCTCACAGATAAGACATTATTTATTTATGATCAACAGCAGCAACTGAAATATCAATTTCCAACATCATTAGCACAGCAATTGTTGCCTCAGAAAATCCCCATTCCCTGATGCCTGAATTACCAGAAGTCGAAACTACCTGCCGAGGCGTTGGTCCTCATATTCAGGACGCTAAAATTACTCAGGTTATTATTCGGCAGTTCTCCCTACGCTGGCCCATTGCAGATGATCTTGCCAATATCTTAACTGGACAAACTATCCATAAGGTCTACCGTCGTGCAAAATATCTATTATTTCAATGTGGTAGTGGTACATTAATTATTCATCTTGGCATGTCTGGCAAACTACGAATACTCGATAGTACCAGCATTACTAAAGCTGAAAAACATGACCATGTTGATATTGAATTTCATAATGGTCAGATACTCAGATACAACGATCCACGGCGTTTTGGCTGCATATTATGGACATCATCCCCCATTGAACAGCACTCATTAATCCGTCATCTTGGACCAGAACCTTTAACAAAACAGTTTGATGCTGATTATTTATGGCAACAAAGTCGAAGCAGACGTTGCAGCATTAAAACATTAATTATGAATGGTAAGATTGTGGTCGGTGTGGGCAATATTTATGCAAATGAAGCCCTATTTCTAGCAAAGATTCATCCTAAAAAAAGAGCGCATAAATTAACAAAGAAAAACTGTTCATTATTAGTCACTGCCATAAAAACAGTACTTGAACAGGCGATTATTGCAGGAGGAACCACACTTAAAGACTTTAGGAAAAGTGATGGCAAGCCAGGCTATTTTGCCCAAAAATTAAACGTATATGGAAAAGAAGGGGAAACTTGCCCCCATTGCAGGAGCATTATTAAACACTATAAAGAAACACAGAGGGCAACATATTATTGCCCCCTATGTCAGCAAAATTAATTTACAAGGGTTACTTCTTCTGCTTGCCAACCTTTATCGCCTTTAGTGACGGAAAACTCAACTTGTTGACCTTCATCTAATGATTTAAAACCATCACTTTGGATAGCTCGGAAATGAACAAATACATCATCGCCACCTTCACGCTCTAAAAAACCAAAACCTTTAGCAGCATCAAACCACTTTACACTTCCTGTTACTCTTTCAGACATACAAATTTCTCTCATTTTTAAAATATAAATGGGGGCAGCTTGGCTCCCGAATTGACTATTAACTTAAGTACTTAACAGTCGCCAGTCTATAAACTGGAATCGGTACACTAACAGGATAATATTTGGATCGCAACCGGAATAGGATTGCAATGAAATTTAATACAGTTCAATGACATAGCACTGCTTAGTTATGCCTGAGCATCGTGATTTATAATTCGTATAAGAATAACTGCTATTGCTTAGAAAAAAATGCCGCCATTAATTTTATTTCTTGTTCCGTATAACCTGTCGCATGGTGGTGCATCACTGTTGACGGCCTTTCTGCTGCGGTGAATTGGCGCATTTGTTCGATGAAATGTAACTGATCTAAGCCTGCTAATTTTGGGGTTCCGCCGACACTATGGCCTCGGGTACCATGACAAGCTGCACAAGAGGATACTAATAGCTCAACATTTCGATGTTCATCTGCAATTGAAACTGTCAGGGTAAAACTACAGGCAAGACCCAATAAAACCTTATTCCAGCGCATATTTACACTCCAATCAAACGAATTAGTTACAGCCTACGCTATAATGAACCATTCTGTATAACTAAAATCACTATTCATGTCCGAACTATTACACCTTGAAGGTATTATTCCCGATGAATCTGCCGGCCTACGTTTAGATCAAGCGCTAGCCCAACTATTTCCTGATTATTCTCGCGGTCAACTCAGCAAGTGGATAAAAGCAGGTGATGTATCTGTTGATACTAAACAATTACGCCCTCGTGATGCCGTTTCAGGTGGCGAAGCAATTATTATCTCAGCTCAGATAGAAGTCGTTGATGACAGATGGACGGCTGAGGAAATACAACTCGATATTATTCATGAAGATGATGAGGTGATCATACTCAATAAACCTGCCGGCATGGTTGTACACCCCGGTGCGGGTAATCATGATGGCACTTTAGTTAACGCACTATTGCATCATGCGCCACAATTAGAAACAATCCCCCGTGCCGGAATTGTACATCGCATCGATAAGGGGACCACGGGTCTGTTAATGATTGCTAAAACATTACGCGCCCACAACTCACTGGTAAATCAATTACAAGAACACACTGTATTACGGGAATATCAAGCCATTACAATGGGGGTAATGACCGCTGGTGGGACAGTAGATGAACCGGTTGGACGTCACCCTGTTGATCGAAAACGTCAGGCAGTTATCGGTGCGGGTAAACATGCCATCACCCATTATCGTGTGGAGCATCGCTACCGAGCACATAGCCACATTCGGTGCCAATTAGAAACTGGTCGAACCCATCAGATTAGAGTCCATATGGCTCATATTCGCTATCCACTATTAGGTGATCCTGTTTATGGTGGACGGATAAGGCTTCCTAAAGGGGCAAATGAGCAAACGATAGAAATATTACAAGGATTCCGCCGCCAAGCTTTACATGCAGGAGTGCTGGGGTTTATTCACCCAGCGACAGAGCAAGAAGTCTCATGGAAAATTGATATTCCTAATGATATGCAAACAATTTTAACTGCCTTGACTAAGGACCAAAAAGAAAATAATTAGACAATATATTGCTCTTTCGTGTTGTAATTATTTAAAGCTTCGGTGGTTAAATGAATAGGACTAGCAATCACAGAAACATTGTATTAATGTATACGATGTCAGTTTTTGGCATAAATAATAAAAATTAGGATATAATCTATATAAGCATATAACTATATATCTATGTATATATTGTTATTTTTAGTACATAACGTTGACCGAAAAGATTATGAAAATATTAAATATTTGTCTTTTATTGTTTGCAATTAGTGCGGGCGCCGCGAGTGTGGGCGCCGCGAGTGTGGGCGCCGCGAGTGTGGGCGCCGCGAGTGTGGGCGACGCGAGTGTGGGCGACGATTTCAGATGGTCTATAAAAGGGTTTGGTACTCTTGGCTTTACTGGGACAGACTCTAATGATATCGGTTTTAAAAGAACTGCAACTCAAACCATTGATGCTACAAAATCTTGGGGAACGGCTACCGATTCACGACTAGGTTTGCAAGTTGATGTTGACTTTAACCAATCACTACATGCAACCGTTCAATGGATTGCGCGTGACCACTCGGGAAACTTTTTTGAACAAAACCTTGATTGGGCTTTTTTACGCTGGAATATTAATGACACAAGCAATATTAGGCTAGGTCGGCTTGGTGTCGATGTATTTCTATTATCAGACTATAGAGATGTAGGCTATGCCTACCCTTGGATTCGACCACCCCATGAATTTTATAGTCAAATACTATTTAATCATTTTGATGGCTTTGACTTCACTCACCGAATTAGTGATCAAGTTAGCATAAAATTGTTTGCTGGCCGCAGTCTAAATGTAATTCCAGTTGACATTGACCCAGAGTTTAAACTCATCAATGGCGTCGCTGGTGCAAGCATAAAGTATGAATCGGACTCTTGGACTACACGGGCAGGCTACGCTTATGTGCGCTTGCTTAATGATGATGATGCTTTAGATGAAGCAATTACTCTGGTCAATGATCCTCTAGCCAATTTTGGAATTCCAGGCCTGAGTCAGCTCAGTTCCGTTATTGCTATAAAAGATTCCGAGGTGCATTATTATACGCTCGGTGCGGCATATGATGATGGTACCTGGCTCGCTCAAGCCGAAGTTTCTTATAGTGATACAGATACAATCTATTTTCCTGACACGATCAGTAGCTATCTGAGTATTGGCAGACGTTTTTCCAACATAACCTTATATTCTCTCTATGGCATAAGCCATAGTAAGAAAAATAATGTCGATATACCCTCTCCAATATTCCCTCTACCTGCCTTGCAACAACTAGAGCAAGGACTTGAGGCATTACTGAATACTCATGGCGTCGATCAACAATCTATCTCATTAGGCTTACGTTGGGATTTTTATCAAAATGTCGCCTTTAAAGCGCAGTGGAGCCATTTTTGGCTGGGTGAACAGGGCACCCAGTATTGGTATGCCGACCCATTCTCAGACTCTCAATCCGAACAGATAAACGTCTGGTCTTTTGGTGTTGATTTTGTTTTTTAGTATTATGCGATATTTAATTTATTTACTGTTACTTATCCCTTACGGTCTTGTCCAGGCTGATATTGCCATTATTGGTAATCTTGATAATGGGCTTGAAACCATGACTCTCAAAGAGGTTAAAGATGTGTATATGGGGAGAAGTCAAGCACTACCAAACGGAGATTTTGCCTTACCCCTTGATCAGCATGAATTGCGACCAATTTTTTATGATTCTTTGACTGGTCGCAAGATTGAACTGATTAATGCCTATTGGGCTCGAATAATATTCAGCGGCCAAGCCTCTCCACCACTGAAAGTAGCTGATTCGACTGCAGTCATTAACGTAGTATCCAATAATAAAGGTGCCATTGGCTACATAGATATGGACGTGGATAATGTTGATGAAGATAAAGTGCGGATCCTCTTGATTTTGAAATAAAGTAAGTAAATAGCATGAAATTTAGATCCTTAAATCAAAAATTACTGATATCTGTTTTAATCATTGCATTTGTTCTAGCAACTATTGCTTCAATTATTTCTTTTTTATCCGAGCTTGAGCGGTCTAATACGCAAACCGAGATTATGCTTAACCAACTACTAGATACGGTTGAAGATACCGCCGCTATCGCTGCCTATTCAAGAAATACACAAATCGCACAAGATGTTCTTAATGGGCTGCTAAAAAATGATATTGTCTATAAAGCTAAAATCATAAGTGAGCAAAGCTTTAATCTTGAATCATCAAAAAAAGATGCCAGTAGTAATGAAAATGCAATCAAGCGACCTCTTATTTCTCCATTTGATGAGGGTGAAATTCTAGGTTATTTGCTGGTACAACCAACGGGCAAATTCAAAATAGTCGAAGCTAAGCATGGTGCTATCTCAAGTGCATTGACGTCTATTATTCTTATCGCCGTTACTGCCATCACTATCTTCTTAATCGTCAGTGCAAATATATCAAAACCACTGGCACATGTTTCCGACACCTTACATGCCATTAGGCTAGGCCAAAAACAACGGATATCTGAAATTGAAAAAAATAAAGATGATGAATTAGGCCGCCTCGTTGTTGATATCAATAATTTACTAAAGGTACTGGAAGGAAAATATAACGAAGAACTCGGTTTGAGAAAACAAGTTGAAGTAATAGAGCAACAGCTTCGTAATATTTTTGATTCAACGAGTGCCGGACTTTTTTTACTGGATGAAAAAGGCAAACTATTAACCTTTAACAAAACATTTGAACATATTTTAGAAAATACTGCTGTTGATATTTCTGCTGCAGATAGCTTTTTAGCACCTTGCTTTCGCGAACAAATAGAGTTTAATAATCTAATTAGCGAAGTACTTGAAACAGGACAATTAGAAACACATGATTTTTCGTTGCTCCTTGCTAAAGATCAGGGTGGTAAATTAGTATGGGTCCATTGTTTGCTATCAAAAATAATTGATGAATCACAAAAGACATTTATAGAAGGCGTTATTTTTGATGTCAGTGAGCGGGTGGAAAATGAAAACTCTCTTACCTATCAAGCAAATCATGACAAATTAACAGGGTTGCTCCGCCGACAAGCTGCACAAAAAACCTTCCAAGATTATCATCAAGAAAGCGATATCCCAAATGCAAGTTTTTTATTTTTAGACCTTGATGGCTTTAAACAAGCAAATGATACTTATGGTCATCTTGCCGGCGATAAAGTATTGATGATCACATCACAACGGCTAGTGAATTGTGTACGTGAAACCGACATAATCTGTCGTTTAGGCGGAGATGAATTTCTCGTTATTTTAATTGATTGCTCTGATACAAATGTTTTTCGAATTTCTAAAAATATAGTTTCTTCTCTTCAAAAAACATTCTCTATTGATGATGAAATTGATATTAATATTGGCGTGAGTATCGGTATAGCCCATTTAGATGAAAATAAGCAAGACTTTGATGTCTTGGTTGAAGATGCCGATGAAGCAATGTATACCGTAAAAAGAAATGGTAAAAATGGCTATTGTGTCAGTGGTGAAAGTGAAGTTCATCACCTGTAAATAAATACTGCTTGTTCTCGGCCTTAGTCTACATACAGATTAATTTCCATGATATATAAGATTCTCTTTTCGATGCAATTAGCTGTGCCACACTAGCTATTCTCTCCCCTACCACCGGTGACAGGCAACTAGATAACACTCTTTCAGACTGGCAAAAGTACCCAATTCGATGATTAATGTTTGCTGGTCAATATTACAGCCAATGCCTCCGCCCATTTTGATAACGACGTTTCTAAACCTCTATTCATACTTGCAATAGCTATACTGCTGAATTTCATCGCTGCGGGCTTATTGAGAAATGTTTCATATTTGTTCAATTTATCGAGGGCTATTTCTTGATATGAATAGACAAAAGAGAGGACTACTATTTGTTCAAGTGCAGCTCGTGTTTGGCTGCTTGCAGCATCTATTTGAGCTTTAAATGGCTCAATGTTTAATGGCGTATCGGGTTGTATTGCCATGACAACGGCCGAATACACTGCAATGCTGGTATGATTCTGTAAAGTCATTGCCATATCTGTCGTACCCAGCAATTCATCAAGTCTATTAGCGAATTTGACATGTTGTGACTTTGCTAATAATGACTCTGCCGATTGCATCATGTGCTGGTATGACTCTGCCGTGGATGCCTTTTCTTCTGCATTGGTAATCTCTTTGCCTAAATCAGACTCATACCATAGCAAGAGTTGTTGAGCTTCCTGCTCGCTAATAGACTTTTTTAACGATTGTCGAATATATTCTAGGATTTCTGAGGGCAAGACTGATTCATTCACACTAGTTTTTATGGCATTATATTTAGCATCCGATATTGGATTTCCTTGCTGCTTGGCAGTTTCCATTCCCACTTTGATCAAGTCAGGAAATTGTTCTATTTGTGCTGTTAAACCTGAAAGATCTAAAATTTTATTTAATGATTTATCTGATATTTCAGCAAAACTTAAAGACGATATGCAACATAATATGGTGACAATTAACAGCTTATATTGATATTTAATCATGAAAACTCCATTTTAATCTGGTGACAATTTCGTGATTCATTTCACTCGGGGTAAAATTAGACTTTCAAGTAGCATTGCGTTAATTTATTCAGTATCCAACTCTGTAATTGTCAGATCATCATTATATATCACGCCTTTTGATAATGATGGTGGAGCATAAAGTCCAAAATGTGCCTGAGTAAACACCCCTTCACCTCGCCTTACCTCGGCACTGGATACCAATTGATCATCCTGCCACACCTTTGCATAGCCCTCTTTACGATCAAAATGTAGTGCGACCGTTAGTTTCACCCACTGTTTCATTGGAAATTGAATAGTCGATGTTTGAAAACTATACTTGCCCTGCCCGTTAACAGGCACATGCATCAAATGAACAAAACCTTGATCACTCAAATTCACTAATACGGCATCCCATTTGTTAGATCTTGTGTGATCTAAGGTAGCGAAACTAAACCATTCTCCCGGTAAAATCTTCGTATCAAGCCAAACCCAGAATTCAATTTTTACGGGTGTCTTAAAGGCTCCTTCCGGTGTTTTATATAACTGAATAGTTGGGTAGGCACGGTGGTTATTATTGCTATAAAATCTGCTGGGCGAATTTTTAGCATAGATCCAGCCCTTGTGAGCATAATCCCCGCTATGTGTTTTATCTGTGGATTTGGAATGAGATGCCGACCCCTTATGATGCTGCGGCACAATATAAAAGCCAGCAAAGTCATCAATAGATTCAAACCCTGTTTGAAATATTCTTGCAGAAGAATTTATTTCAGCAGCAATCACATGATTAAAGCAAACGACTAGCAATAAACCCCAAAAACGATAGTACATAAATAGTAAAGACTTTCAGGCTTTATTGATGAGCAATCGGTTTTTCGGTAAACAAATAATCCTTTAGCTCTTTATCAAAGGATGGATCTCGTCGACGAATCCATTCTAGCACCATTGCCGCATGCTCTTTTTCCTCATCTCTATTATGAGCAAGGATTGCTTTCAACTCGTCATCTTGACAGGCATCAACTCTTTGGTTGTACCAGTCTACCGCTTCAAGCTCTTCCATCAATGATGTAATGGCTCTATGCATATCTCTTGTTTCATTGCTCAGCTCATCGATTGGTTCATGATAACCTTCATTGGCCATAATTTAATCCTCGTTAAATATTTCACTCATTTTAATAGCATTAAAAATATATCACACCAAGCTCAATGGCTGACCAAGTTGATTAGATTTATTCTTCGCTTTCAAACCATTTATAAACAATTCCAGCCAAAATAGCGCCTACAATTGGAGCCAGCCAAAACAACCATAATTGAGATATAGCCCAGTCCCCTTGGAAAATTGCCACTCCAGTACTTCTTGCCGGATTGACCGATGTATTGGTAACCGGAATACTGATGAGATGAATCAGTGTCAAGGCAAAACCAATCGCTATAGGGGCAAAACCTTGTGGTGCCCGTTTATCTGTTGCACCTAAAATAATAATTAAAAACATAAAGGTCATCACTATTTCTGTCACTAGTGCTGCAGTTAAACTATAACCACCAGGTGAATGTTCGCCATAACCATTAGATGCAAATCCAGCGGTGACATCAAAACCTGCTTGACCTGTAGCAATGACGTACAATACTGCTGCTGCTGCGATACCGCCTGCTACTTGCGCGAAAATATAGGGCCCAAGTTCAGCAGCCGAAAATCTTCCTCCTGACCACAGACCAAACGAAACTGCAGGATTAAGATGACAGCCTGAAATGTGTCCGATAGCAAATGCCATGGTTAATACAGTCAGTCCAAAAGCCAATGAAACACCCAGCAAACCAATGCCTACATCTGGAAATCCAGCGGCTAGGACGGCACTACCACAACCACCCAGTACTAGCCAAAATGTACCGATAAATTCGGCAGCTAGTTTTTTTGTTAATGTCATACCTTACTCCTTGTATCATTGTTATTTTTACCTAATGCCACTCAGCCGTGGCACACTTTCATACCTGCTATATTTAATTATTAGATCTTGTTTTTAATCTGATTATCGACGATCGACGATATTCATCTTCAGGAAAGACCCTTCCCAATTCCAAACATGAAAATATATGCTTGAAGACTTCTCCTGGCCTACCATTTCTAGTTCCAGAACGAAAATATGAATGGCCTTTTGGCTTATCATATAGATTATTAACATCATCGCAATCTACACTGTAAACATTTCTTGGTGTTTTATCGATATTTTCTGGCCCAGTATGGCCCAGCCTTCTCGATGCAATTTTATTCTTAAGATTTGATGCCTTACTTGCCCGCAATGCCAAATCGTCTGATGCATGATAAACAATGACATTACGCGAGGCATAGCTTATTAGCTCTCCTGACTCCCCTTCATGAAGGGACTCGTTCACGACATCTGCTGCGACCAAAAATATATTTCTAAACATCATTGGCAAGCCTTGAGGACGATCATATTTATCCCATACTTTCAACGTTTCTCGCAATACCCGATTTCCCATGGAATGGGCTAATATATTGATTCTTTTTAAGCAGGGATCATTTTCAGGATTATGTTCTTCGCAGCTTCGCCACGCCAGAAACTTCTCCAAAACACGTGCAAATGAAAAAGCGCTTTGATCTGCTGCTTTTTGATCATCCCAATAGTCTTTCACTATTCCCAAATCATTATCGCAAGGCCATATAATCGGGATAACTAAGACCTCTCCCTTTTTCTTATTGTCACAAAGCTGTTGAAATTCATTGGTCGCATTAAACACATCTACTGGCATATTAGAAAAGCCATGAATATAGATAAGTATTTGTTTGTATTGTGAGTTTTTTAACCTTTCTAGAAATTCAATGCTGCCTATCTCAATAATCTTTTGTTGATTTATCGTGTCACAAAAAAACACCGAATTACTGGCTGCATTATTATCAAGATCAAAATCAAACTTGCGGCCAATTCGTGTACGAATACTTTGCTTAGGAAAGCGATTAGTAATAAACATCATCCCTATGTTCTCCCTGTAATCAACCATCCAATGCTAAATTGTAGAATTTTTTAAACAATCCGCCATAGTGGCTTATTTCATTTTTTATCTCTGTATAAATACTGATAATAGTCTCACCGACCTATTTTGCCAAATACTTAGCGTAGGGAGCAAATATAAAGACTAAATTCTCCTCGTGTATATCATCTTATATTAGATATTTATCTCTTAATTTTTCAATAGCCTATTCAACATCTAATCTCCTACGGTAAATGACCATAATTATTTTAGTTATTCTTATTATGTTGATAAATATTTAGTGTTTGATGGCGAGTCTCAGTTGTTGCTTTGTCATTTTTTGTAACGGTGCATAAAAAAAGGGCTGATAAAAATCAGCCCTTTTTATTTTAAGCATACAGCTAAATGTTATTTCTTCTTAGCTTCTTCACGTTCTTTTGTTTCTTTAATAACTTCTTCAGCCACATTACGTGGACAAGGTTTGTATTGTAA
>JBJPGB010000025.1:0-4105 GCA_048595405.1 Methylophagaceae bacterium | reverse complement strand
GCCGGCATTATTGCTTAAGAAGCCTTCTGGTGTGATTTCATCTCGATGTTCGGTGCCTTTTTGAGTAACGGATTCAAAACCAGCACCAATTTCAACGCCTTTAACAGCATTGATGCTCATCATGGCATGGGCAATATCGGCGTCAAGGCGATCAAAGATTGGCTCACCTAGGCCGGGAGGCATGTTGCGGGCAATTACATTAATGCGCGCACCAATCGAATCACCTTTTAGAGCCTTCATATAGTCTTCAATTTGTTGCTCTTTATCGGGATCAGGGCAGAAGAAAGCACTTTTCTCAATAAAGTCCCAATCAAGTTTTTCAACTTTTACTGGGCCTAATTGCGATAAATAACCTTGAATTTCGATGCCATAGTGTTGTTGTAAATATTTTTTAGCAATGCCGCCAGCAGCGACACGCATGGCAGTTTCACGTGCTGATGAACGTCCGCCACCACGGTAATCACGGAAACCATATTTTTGATGGTAAGTGTAATCAGCATGAGCAGGGCGGAACTGGTGCATGATATTGCCGTAATCTTTTGAGCGCTGATCGGTATTTTCAATAATCATCGCTATTGGAGTACCTGTTGTTTTTCCTTCAAATACACCTGAGAGGATTTTAACTTGGTCGAGCTCTTGTCGCTGTGTTACAAAACGTGTTTTACCGGGGCGACGACGATCAAGGTCCCCTTGTAAATCAGCTTCATTTAATTCTAATCCAGGAGGGCAACCATCAACAATGCAGCCAATAGCGGGGCCATGGCTTTCACCAAAACCGGTGACAGTGAATAATTTCCCGAAGCTGTTTCCTGACATTGTATTGACCTAAAATAAAAGAAGTTAAACTATGTAGAGTGTAGCAAATCCTAAGAATGCCATAAATCCAACCACATCTGTTACTGTTGTCAGCAATACACCGCCAGACAGTGCAGGGTCGCTACCAAATTTCTTTAATATCAATGGAATAGATACACCAGCTAATGCCGCAGCAATTAAATTAATAATGATTGCAGCGCCAATTAATAAACCTAATTCGATATTGTTAAACCATAAAGTGGTAACGATTGCGATGGCAACAGCCCAAATAAAGCCATTAATCGCGCCAACAGAAAGCTCTTTTCGCAATAGCCAGCGCTGATTTTTGTCGTTGAGCTGACCCAATGCCATGGCTCGAATAACCAGAGTAAGTGTTTGGCTACCGGCAACGCCACCCATGCTAGCGACAATAGGCATTAAGATTGCGAGTGCTACTTGTTTTTCGATAGTGGTATCAAATAAACCAATTACCCATGCGGCTAAAAATGCGGTAAGTAAATTTACGCCTAACCAGAGTGAGCGCCGATTAACACTTCTTTTTACAGAAGCAAAGGTATCTTCATCTTCGCTTAAACCCGCCATACTCAACATGGTGTGTTCCGCTTCATCACGGATAACGTCAACCACGTCATCAATGGTGATACGACCTAATAGCCGATTATCTTTATCGATAACAGGAGCTGAAATAAGATCGTGCTTTTCAAAGCGATGGGCAACATCAGTATCAGGCATATCTGCTGTGATCGCTTCGATTTGATGAGACATCACCTCATTAACCGTTAATGAGCGACTACGACTCACCACTTGTGATAATGCCAATGAGCCAATGTAATGATCGTTGTGATCAACCACATAAATACTATCGGTATTCGCAGGTAATTCATCGCCTAATACGCGTAAATAACGTAATACGACTTCCAATGTAATGTCTGAACGCACGGTAGTGATATCGGTATTCATCAAGCCGCCGGCTGTATCTTCTTCATAGGCCAGAATTGCTTCTACGCGGCGACGGTGTTGACCATCCATTGCTCGCAATACTTCACGCATAACATGTTCAGGTAAATCTTGGAGAATATCGGCGATATCATCAGTATCAAGATCTTCGGTAGCACTGATTAAATCAGCGGTATCCATGTCTTTCAGCAAGTCGGTACGAACATCATCACCCATATAAGCAAGCACATCACCGTGTAGATCAGGCGATATAATTGGCCAACAAACAGTTCTTTCTTTAGGTGGTAGAGATTCTAATAAATGTGCTGTCTCAGCAGGATGGAGGCTGGACAATAACCGACGCATGCGCACAAATCGTCCACTCTTCACCGCCTCGTCGAGGGTGTTGATGGATTGATTTAGAGCTTGTTGTTGCGTGGTTTCAGGCATGATTCAGTCCAGTGAGTCGTAATGGATGAAAGCGAGTTATCGCGCCCATTTTAGCCTGCTTGTGGTGCTGTTGGGTAGGCTTATTTATGCCATGATTTTTAAAGCTAGATATGGAACAAGGCTAAATATAAAAATAGCAATTTTATAATTGCCTAAATAATTGAAATAAATAAGAGGAATACCCTGCTGCTTAATTCCAAACATTTTGCTATGAATGGCTGAAACAAGGTCTTTGAAGCCCATTAACAAGAGTGTTGTTAGTAGGAGAATTGCAATGTTAATAACGCTGCACCAGCCAAAAAAAGTAGTTAGTGTTTCTAATGTAATCATAGGGAATACTCCTATCTATAATTCATGAAGGTTTAACTTTGCGAGCCTTTCAATGTCTGCCAAACCCACTTCTGCTTTATCTAGAAAGTCGCTCTCTAATTGTAAAGGATCAGACCAGTAAATGCCTGTTATATGGCATCGTTTTGCTAGTTTGCTTAGCCCCAGATCATCTAGTTTGAAAGATAACTCTGTCCACAAAAGTGATAGCTCGCTTTCTTGATTTAAAGAGGTTTTTTTGCCTTGCTTAATGCTGCGAGAATAAACCGTGGTTTTTCTGACGGCTTTAATCACATCACGTAATGCTGATTTTGATTCAAGTTTACGTTGTTTACTGGCGCGTCGAAGATTGCTGACCCATTTTTTTAGATGAGTAAGTAGGCCTAACCATTCTTGTGATGTTAGTTCTATCATTATCTTCGACTACGAAAAAAAGTGCGTAATAATTCACTGCTTTGTTCTGCGAGTATACCGTGATCACAATTCACATGATGATTTAGCTGAGGCGTATTAAATATATCAAAACAACTCCCCGCCGCACCTGTTTTGGGTTCCGTAGTAGCAAACACTAAACGTTTAATGCGAGCGTGAATAATAGCGCCAGCACACATAACGCAAGGTTCTAACGTGACATAAAGCGTAGCATCGGGTAGACGGTAATTTTCGGCGTATTTGCTGGCGGCGCGCAATGCTTGTATTTCAGCATGTGCCGTTGGGTCATTGCTTACAATAGGTTGATTCCAACCTTTTCCCAATATTGCATCATCACGCACAATAATGGCGCCGACAGGGACTTCACCTTGTTGCTGCGCCTTGTCAGCAAGCAATAAGGCTTTTTCCATCCAGTATTCATCACTCTGGGCCATGATGGGTAATATTATATTTAATGAGATTGATGAGGTGGGTACTGGCACTTTGACTACTGGCAATAAGTTGTAGTGCAGCCTCGCCCATTTGTGCACGCTGTTGAGGGTTTTGTAGCAGTTCAATTATTGTGTCGGCCAAGCTTTGTGTGTCATCGACCTCAATAGCGGCTTTTGCAGCAAGAAAATCGGTAGTTATTTCATTAAAATTAAAATAATGCGGCCCTGTTACAATCGCTCGTCCTAATGCTGCGGGTTCTAAAACATTGTGACCGCCATGGGGCACTAGACTACCGCCGACAAAAGCAACGTCACTAGTCGCATAAAACAGTGGCAACTCCCCCATGGTATCTACGACTAAAATTTGAACATCAGCAGGGCATGCTTGTTGCTCACTGCGGCGTAAGGTTTTAAACCCAGCTTTGCTGGCTAATGCGGCAACGCGATCAAAACGCTGCGGATGACGCGGCACAATAATAAGTAATAAATCAGGGAATAATGCACGTATCTGCCGAGAAGCATTGATCACCATTTCTTCTTCACCTTCATGGGTGCTGGCAGCAATCCAAACAGGACGATTACGATCCCAGATATGACGCATGGCATCCGCTTGTTCCGTTAAGCTGGCGGGCAAGGTAATTTCATATTTTAGATTACCGATTGCATGTACATTTTCAATATTAGCGCCTAACTCTTGAAAGCGTTTTCGATCC
>JBJPGB010000024.1:0-14893 GCA_048595405.1 Methylophagaceae bacterium | reverse complement strand
TTAGCACCTGGAATCGCTTTAACTTCGCCGTTAGCACCATATTTGCCTTTCCGAGCACCAAGCAAAAGAACACCTGCTAATGCTGCAGAAGCACCCGCCATGTGAACGATACCTGAACCAGCAAAGTCAAGGAAGCCAAAGTCATCACCAAGAGAGAACATGCCGAAGACAGACGCGCCGCCCCAAGTCCATGAACCTTCCATTGGATAGATAAAGGCAGTCATAACAACAGCAAATGCCGCGAAAGCCATTAATTTCATACGCTCAGCAACTGCACCCGAAACGATAGACATTGCTGTTGCAACGAATACCACTTGGAAGAAGAAGTCAGAAGCGTCAGAATAAACGGAGTCGCCATCAAAGCCGTTTGCAGCAGAAGCAGCTAATGCATCAGCCGTTAAAGTGTCACCGCCAGCAATACCTTCTAAAAAGATTCCGCCGCCATACATAATGTCATAACCGATTACAAGGTAAGCAGTACATGAAATTGCAAAAAGCAAAACGTTTTTAGTTAAGATTTCAGCCGTGTTTTTAGCACGAACTAGGCCTGCTTCTAACATTGAGAAGCCAGCCGCCATCCACATAACCAAGGCACCCATTACTAAGAAGTAAAAGGTATCCATGGCATATTGGAGTTCAAAAATTTGATTTTCCATTGAATTACCCCTAAACGTTATAGCGCATCAGGACCGGTTTCGCCTGTGCGAATCCGAACCACTTGCTCTAATGGATAAACGAAGATTTTACCGTCACCGATTTTGCCAGTGTTAGCACCTTTAGTTACTGCTTCGATAACTTGATCAACGATGTCATCATCAACTGCAATTTCTAATTTTAATTTAGGTAGAAAATCAACTACATATTCTGCACCACGATATAACTCAGTGTGTCCTTTTTGACGACCAAAGCCTTTAACTTCAGAAACAGTTAAACCTTGAACACCAATGTCAGACAATGATTCGCGGACATCGTCAAGCTTAAATGGCTTGATTATCGCTACTACTTGTTTCATAAATTGTTCCTTCTAAAAAAATGACCGCCCGAGAGAGTTCAGGGCGGTCAAAGAGGAGTTAATTACATAGATTTCGAGATTGTAAATACAACACGACCTTCAGCTAGGTCTTTGCCGTATAGATCTTCACCATCACTATTGGTATCGTAGTAAGTAATGTCAAAGCCAAAACCAGCCGCTTCTGTAGAAAGACCAATGCGGTAATCAACAGCGCTATCTTCTGTTGCACCAAATACATCATCATCATAGTCGTAGTAACCTATACCAGCGCTTAGCGCGATGCCAGCAGGAAGGTCATAATCAAAACCGGCAGTGTAATATGTGCCAGATTCGCTAGAATCGTATACGTTACCAGAGTGAGCAACACCAACACTGAAGAAGCTGTAGCTTAAAGAAGCATAGAATTCGTTCCAGTCATAATTTTCGCCTGGGTAGATATAACGTAAAACACCAACATCCCAACCTAAGCCACCGTCAGTTTCGCCACCAAAACCGGCATAGATATCGATTTCGATACTAGTGTCATCACCAAAGTCTACGTTAGAAGCCCAAGTGCCAGCATAAAAACCGCTAGCATGTGCATAGTCGAAGCTACCAGAGATTGCCCAGTCTTCGTCTGTTTGTGAATAACCACGCCATACGTAGTCAGATGAAAGTGCAACACTTGCACTTGTTGAGTGGTCACCGTTTTCCCATGCCATAGCAGATGAAGCAGCGAATAATGTGCTTGCAGCTAAACATAAGGTAGATATTTTTTTCAATTTCATTGTTTTACTCCTCATAACATTTTATTTTTGTAAGTCTTTAGCTAAATGCTTATGCGTTACATTGGATGCAACATGTATTAAGACTGTCCCTAGAACTGCAGATCTTGTGCCACAATAAAATAATGAGCTAAAACAATAAGATAGGATGTCCATGATATTCTGGATGAGGGTTTTGTGCGCTATGATGGTGCGGTAGAGTAATGGCTGCTTTGGATTGGTGCATTTGTTTAAGCTATTGAATTTTAATTACTCTTGCTATTATGAAGTCCTTTTTTAGGTTATTTAAGTAATTAAAATGATTTATCCAACAATTGACCCGGTTGCGCTTTCTATTGGTCCATTACAAGTTCATTGGTATGGATTAATGTATTTATTTGGTTTTGCAGGTGCATGGTGGTTAGGCCGTGTAAGAGCAGAGCGCTATGGCTGGACGGCAGAGCAGGTCGAAGACTTATTATTTTATGGTGCAATTGGGGTAATTATCGGTGGTCGACTGGGTTATTCCTTGTTTTATGATTTTGCTGCTAATGTCGCAAATCCCTTAAATATATTTAAGATCTGGCAAGGTGGCATGTCTTTTCATGGTGGACTGTTAGGCGTGTTAGCCGCCTTTTGGTTATTTGGTAAAAAAACCGGGAAATCATATTTCACGATTAGTGATTTTATTGCCCCTATGGTGCCGATAGGTTTGTTTTTTGGGCGGCTAGGCAACTTCATTAATGGCGAATTATGGGGAAAAGCCAGTGATGTTTCTTGGGCCATGGTATTTCCGACAGGGGGGCCGTTAGCTAGGCATCCTTCGCAACTTTATGAAGCAGGTTTAGAGGGGGTGGTTCTCTTTATCCTTTTGTGGTGGTATTCCAATAAGCCCAAACCTTTGGGAGCCGTGTCAGGGTTGTTTTTATTAGGTTACGGAATATTTAGATTTATAGTTGAATTTGTTCGTATTCCTGATCAGCAATATGGCTATTTTGCTTTTGAATGGCTGACGATGGGCCAAATATTGTCATTGCCTATGGTGGTTTATGGTGCTTGGTTAATGGTTCGAGCCTATCGTCGAAACTAGTTAATAAGAATTACTGTCCAGATAGTTGTTGCAATTAGTATGGTGAGTAATACTGCTAAGGAGCCATAATCTTTGGCTCTTCCAGATAAGATATGGTGCTCATCACTAATACGATCGACAATACATTCGATTGCAGAGTTGAGTATTTCAACAATGAGAATGAGCAGTAAGCTGATAATCATTGCTGCGCGTTCATAACTCGAGACATCAAGGAAAAAACTTAAGCTACTTAGTAATATCAATACGATAAATTCTTGTAGGAAAGCGGCTTCGTTAGTAAGAGCAGATTTGAAGCCTTGCCATGAGTATTGGCAGGCATAAACAAGTCGCATTATTCCGGTATTTTTTGCCATTGCTTATCTCATTATGTGGAATGATTAATTTTTAGAGAACTATAGCATGAGAAAATCTTGCCATGTCGGGCCGTTATCACACGTGTTAAAATGCCAGATCATTTTTAAGTTGTGAGCGGTTAAGCTGATTTTATGCGTTATCAAGATCATTATGATGTCATTGTTGTTGGTGGAGGTCATGCGGGTACAGAAGCAGCCTTAGCTTCGGCACGTCAAGGCGTCAAAACATTGCTACTGACCCAGAATATTGAAACCTTAGGACAAATGAGCTGTAACCCTGCCATTGGCGGTATCGGTAAAGGCCATTTGGTTAAAGAGATTGATGCTTTGGGCGGCATTATGGCGCTTGCTGCCGATCGAGCTGGAATTCAATTTCGTATTTTAAATGCCAGTAAGGGGCCGGCCGTTAGAGCAACACGAGCCCAAGCAGATCGGGTGCGTTATAAAGCTGCAGTACGTGGCTATTTAGAATCTCAAGCTAATTTATATTTATTTCAACAAACCGTGGATGATTTGGTGGTTGAAAATGATCGTGTCGTTGGTGTGGTTACGCAAGCTGGATTACGTTTTTCTGCACAATCCGTGATACTGACGGTCGGTACATTCCTAGGTGGTTTAATTCATATTGGCATGGAAAACCATCAAGGTGGTCGCGCGGGTGATCCCGCATCAATTGGGCTTGCACAACGTTTAAGAGCGCTACCTTTTAGAGTGGATCGTTTAAAAACAGGTACGCCGCCACGTATTGCGGCTAATAGTATTAATTTTTCAGGACTAGCAGAGCAGCCTGGTGATACGCCGACGCCAGTATTTTCTTTTTTGGGAGCGCCGTCAGATCATCCTGATCAAATTTCATGTTATATCACTCACACCAATGAAAATACCCATGATGTTATTCGTGCTAATTTAGACCGTTCACCGATGTATAGCGGTGAAATTGAAGGTATAGGTCCACGCTATTGTCCGTCGATTGAAGATAAAGTAGTGCGTTTTGCAGATCGGACATCGCACCAAATATTTCTGGAACCAGAAGGCCTGAATTGTGGTGAAGTGTATCCCAATGGTATTTCAACCAGCCTGCCATTTGATGTGCAATATGACATTGTTCGCTCAATGAAAGGTTTAGAAAATGCTCATATTACTCGGCCGGGTTATGCAATTGAGTATGATTATTTTGATCCCCGTGACTTGCAACCATGGTTAGAAACCAAACATATGGCAGGCTTATATTTTGCAGGACAAATCAACGGTACAACCGGTTATGAAGAAGCGGCAGCACAAGGTTTGATTGCAGGTTTAAATGCGGGTCTGCAAGTTCGGGGTTTGGAGCAATGGTGTCCGCGTCGTGATGAGGCTTATATTGGTGTGATGATCGATGATTTGATTACATCAGGTACCCAAGAACCCTATCGAATGTTTACTAGTCGAGCAGAATATCGCTTGTTATTGCGTGAAGATAACGCCGATCTTCGGTTGACGCCAAAAGGCCGAGAGCTGGGTCTTGTTGATGATCAGCGATGGGCTATATTTGAGACCAAGCGAGATGCCGTGATCCAAGAAACGAGTCGGCTGAAATCGTATAAGTTTAGCCCTGAAAAAATGGATCAAACAGTGGCGGAGAAAGTGCTTGGAGAGCCATTAAAAAAGGTCAGCTCGGCACTGGATTTATTACGCCGACCCAGTGTTGATTATGCTGGATTGTTAACATTATTAGGTGAAGAACCTCAGGTAGCAGATGAGGTTGCTGAGCAAGTCGTGATCCAGACAAAATATGAAGGTTATATCAATCGCCAACAAAATGAGGTTGAGCGATTACAGCGGCATGAACAAACTGTTTTACCTGATGCGTTGGATTATAAAAATGTTTATGGTTTGTCGAATGAAGTGCGTGAAAAACTCGAACGAGCAAGACCAAATAGTTTAGGTCAGGCTGCCCGAATATCAGGGGTGACACCAGCGGCAATTTCATTGTTGTTAGTGTACTTGAAGCGCGGCAATCAACGCGAAGCAAGCTAGATTGGACGATTTACAGCAACAATTGCAGCAGGGCTGTGAGACCTTGGCTGTCGATTTATCTGTCGATCAAATAGTGCAATTAATGAGCTATGTTCAACTGCTTGCCAAGTGGAATAAAACCTATAATTTGACATCAGTGCGTGAGCCTGCCGATATGATCAGCCGCCATATTTTAGATAGTTTGGCTATATTGCCGTATTTAACGGGTAATAGTTTGTTAGATGTTGGTACTGGCGCGGGTTTACCGGGGATCCCCATCGCGATAGTACGGCCTGATATTGCGATTACATTATTGGATAGCAATTCTAAGAAAACTCGTTTTTTGCAGCAGGCAAAAGCTGAGTTAGCATTAACAAATGTGACGGTAGTACATGCCCGCATCGAGCAAGCAAACTTAGCAAAATTTGCCATGGTGACAGCACGTGCATTCGCAACTGTTGCTGATATTATTGATTTAGCAGGTAGACATTGCGATGATGCAGGTTGTTTGTTGCTGATGAAAGGAACAGATCCGCAAGATGAGTTGGGCGTGATTGGCGAACAGTTTAAGGTGCGAGAGGTGGTGTCATTAGTGATTCCGGGCAGCACAGCAGAACGACATTTAGTTTGTTTGATTAATAATAAAGGTTAAGTAATGGGCAATGTTTTTGCAGTGACAAATCAAAAAGGCGGTGTTGGTAAAACAACGACAACCGTTAATTTGGCTGCATCATTGGCAGAGAATCGCAAAAAAGTATTGTTAATTGATCTGGATCCGCAAGGCAATGCTTCGACAGGATGTGGTGTGGATAAGGCCGCTTTAGATAAAAGTAGTTACGATGTCATTATGTCGGAGGCGAAAGCAATCGATGCCATTGTATCGCCGGAAGAGTTGTCGTTTGATGTGATGCCAACGAATACCGATTTAACTGCTGCGGAAATTCAGTTATTAGATGTGCCATTACGTGAACATCGCTTACGCCTTGCACTAGAACCTGTGCGGGAAAATTATGACTTTATTTTAATTGATTGTCCGCCATCTCTTAGCATGTTGACTGTCAATGCTTTGGTGGCATCAAAAGGGGTTATTATTCCGATTCAATGTGAATATTATGCTTTAGAGGGACTATCGTCATTATTAAAAACGATTGAGCGGATTAAGCAGCGAACTAATCCGGCATTAGAAATATCGGGGTTAATTCGCACCATGTTTGATGCACGTAATAACTTGGCGAATCAGGTGTCCCGTCAGCTTATTATCCATTTTGAAAAGAAAGTATTTCATTCGATTATTCCTAGAAATGTGCGTTTAGCAGAAGCGCCGAGTCATGGTGTGCCCGTGGTAATGTATGATCGAACATCACGTGGCGCAATAGCATATATGGCGTTAGCAAGTGAATTTATGCGGCGAGAGAAAAACAACTAAACAGGTAAACACATGGCGACCAAAAAACGAGGATTGGGTAGAGGATTGGATGCACTGCTGGCGGATGTCGAGCATGAAGAGCAGAGCTTGGATGAAACGCTACAATATTTCCCATTAGATATTATTCAGCCTGGAAAATATCAACCTCGTAATGATATGTCACAAGAATCATTAGATGAGTTAGCCGATTCAATTCGTGTTCAAGGATTAATACAGCCAATAGTTGTCCGGCCTATTAGAGGTGGACGATATGAAATTATTGCTGGTGAACGGCGCTGGCGGGCATCAAAATTGGCTGAGTTAGAAACTATGCCAGCATTGGTGCGTGAGGTGTCTGATCGTAGTGCGATTGCGATGGCATTAATTGAAAATATACAACGTGAAAACCTCAATCCAATGGAGGAGGCGAATGCCCTTCACCGATTGCGTGAAGAGTTTTCCATGACTCATCAAGAAGCAGCAGAAGCAGTAGGTCGTTCTCGCGCCTCGGTATCTAATTTATTGCGCCTTAGGAATTTAAATGAAGATGTGAAGCGTTTAGTCGAAAACTGTGATCTTGAAATGGGCCATGCACGCGCGTTACTTGCATTGGATGGTGAGCTTCAATCTGATAGTGCTAAACATGTTGTTGAAAAAGGTTTGTCTGTGCGTGAAACCGAGCAATTAATTCGGCGGCTATTAAAACCAGCGAAAGAAAAATCACATCCAGCCGATTCAGTGTTGGCAGAGATTGATCAGATCACGCAGCAGATCAGTGAAAAACTAGGTGATCGGGTTACGGTAAAACACAGTGCAAGTGGCAAAGGAAAACTGGTCATTGATTATTCAAATCTGGGAGATTTGAAGGATATTATTCGGCATATAAAGTAAGCGTTTAATTAAGGAATAGTCTAGTAATGTATAGCGATGAGGATCTCGATTCAGCTGTAGCAGCAGGTGTGATGAGTCATCAACAGGCGGCAGCTTTTCGAGAGCATGTTGCACAGCAAAGAACGACCCCAGTGGTAGATGAAGAGCAATTTCGTCTGGTAACAGGATTCAATGATATTTTTGTGACCATAGCCTGTCTGTTGTTGCTGAGTTCAATAGCGTGGATTGGATCTTCGCATAGCTTGCCTTTTGGATTCGCAATGCAAACTGCTGCAGCTTGGGGTTTGGCAGAGTACTTTACTCGAGAACGGCGGATGTCTCTGCCATCGATTGTTTTGTTGCTTGCCTTCGTTGTGGGAGTGTTTATGACAGGGACGATTTTCCTTAAGAGTACGGGAGTTGGCGAAGACCTCGGTAGAGGAATCCCTAGTGCCATCGCAGCAGTTGCTGCATGGCTTCATTGGCAACGATTTAAAGTACCTATTACTATTGCGGCGGGCACGGCAACCCTTGTTGCGGGTGTGATGTTAGTACTATTTGGTTTAGTGCCAGAAGTCAGGCAATGGCTGCTTCCAATTACATTTGCTGCAGGTATCGGCGTATTTATTTTTGCAATGTACTGGGATGCATCCGATACGTTACGGCAGACAAGACGATCAGATGTGGCTTTTTGGCTTCATCTTATTGCTGCGCCACTTATTGTCCATCCCATATTTTCGGTATTAGAAGTCTTTAATGAAGGCATTGATGTGTGGCAAGCAACGGCAGTGACTTTTTTGTATATTATGATTGCTATTATTTCAATATCGATAGATCGTAGAGCGATGATGGTTTCGGCGCTTATCTATGTGCTTTATGCCTTTGACTTATTGTTGGAACAATATGGCATCGTTAGTCTAGGATTTGCCATTACAGCATTTATTATTGGGTCAGGCTTACTTTTATTGTCGGCATTTTGGCAAGCATGTAGGAAATACGTGCTGCAATTTTATCCAGAATTTGTATTAAACAAACTCCCTAGTTTGCGGTAGCTTTATTACTTGTTTTTTATAGAGTTACAAGCGAAAAAACAGAGTGTAAAAAGTGCTGGCCAGTTAAGAGATATCAATTATTTGATTGACCTAATATCGGGTAGAGCTTTATAATATCCGGCTTGATTTAGGCAAAAGTTAAAATCCAGACCATTAAGTTTAGGATAGACAGTTTGAATTCGACCGAAGGCAAGAAGGAAAACTCTCAAGGCGCGCTGTGGATATTAATTGGCGTAGGGACTCAGTTGAGTGCCTCGGTAATCTCCGGTTTTGTCTTAGGTTTTGGAACCGATGTGTTGTTTGATACCAAGCCTATTTTTATGATGGCTTTTGGCATGTTGGGTTTTGTCGGTGGCCTTATAAGGGCATATCAATTATTGAGTAAGGTCGGTTGAGCGAAACCAAGCAAAGTGACGTTGGAGAAAGTGCCTATACGGTAAAGATAATCCAGCTAGCAATAGTCATAATTGCTGCATTAGGTTTTTATTTTGTAGTCGGTAGCTGGGAATCGCTATCAACGCTTTACGGTGGCGGCATAGCGTTAGTTTATACCACGTTGCTAGGGCGAAATGTTGCTTCGGCCGAAGCCAAAAAAGGTTCAGAACAGGTCGCCCTTTATCTGGGTGCAGTTGTTCGATTTGTCAGTGTTGCACTATTGCTGATTGTCGGTTTGGGTTGGATAAAATTTAATGCGCTGGCAACAGTCGTTGGTTTTAGTTTGGCACAACTGGCTTATGTCGTGAGCCTCGGCATAGCGATTAAGAAAAAAGATTAGACATAAAGAATATTTGGGTTTCGGAATTAATGATTCCGGAAATGTAATGACAATTTTAATGGATGGCTGATAATAGTGAGTTCTGCGGAATCTGAATTAGGTAGTGTCGAATATATACAACATCATCTGACCAACCTTTGCGCCGGAGCCTGTGATCCTGAAACGGGTGCGGATGCTGGTTTTTGGGCTTGGCATGTTGACAGTCTTGTCATTAGTACTTTGTTGGGAATGTTAATTGTCTTTGTCGGTTGGCGATTGGGTAAAAACCTGAGTGCGGACAAGCCGGGAAAATTTCAGAATTTTGTTGAGACCATCGTTGAGTTTGTTGATCAATCAGTAAAAGATACCTTCCCTGGACATAATCCATTAATCGCACCACTATCTTTGACTATCTTTGTCTGGGTTTGGTTAATGAACTTCATGGATATGATTCCAGTAGATTTATTACCCGTGATCGCAGGATGGTTTGGTATTCATTATCTCAAGGCCGTTCCTACAACCGATCTTAATGTGACATTCGCGATGTCATTAACGGTATTTGCATTGATTGTTTTTTATAGCATCAAGATAAAAGGGCCAATTGGATATTTAAAAATGTTCCTGTTCCACCCTTTCGGTAAGTTTTTTGTTCCGGTGAACATCGTTATGACCTTCATCGAAGAGCTCGCTAAACCACTGAGTTTAGGGCTACGTTTATTTGGAAATCTATTTGCTGGTGAATTGGTCTTTTTGTTGATTGCCATTATCGGTGGCTCGGCAATGGTTCTATTGCCGATGCAGATTGGCTTGGGCTTAGGATGGTTGATTTTCCATCTACTAGTAATAACACTGCAAGCCTTTATTTTTATGGTGTTAACAATTGTTTATCTTGGTATGGCTCATACCGAAGATCATTAATTTTATTAATTTAAACTAAAGAGGAAAGAAAAATGACAGCTGAAATGATAGCAATGATTTATTCTTACACAGCAGTAGGTGTAGGTGTGATTTTAGCGGCAGCGGGTTTAGGTTCAGCTATTGGCTGGGGTTTGATTTGTGCGAAAACATTAGAAGGTATTTCACGTCAACCTGAAATGCGTCCACAGCTAATGACTAATATGTTTATCTTCGCTGGTTTGATGGAATCATTTCCATTCATCATCTTAGCGTTTGCTATGTGGTTCCTATTTGCGAACCCATTTGTTGGTGCTCTTGCAGCAGCAATCGCGACGATTTAAAACATTTTACTAACGTATATTTGCAGGAGTAAATAAAGCCGTGAATATTTCAGTATCGTTATTTGGGCAGATGGCTTCCTTCATCTTGTTGATTTGGTTTGTCAACAGGGTTTTATGGGGTCCACTGTCAACTATGATGGAAGATAGACGTACGCGAATTGCGGACGGTCTTGCAGCAGCGGAACGTGGTAAGCATGAACAAGAATTAGCTGAGAAACGTGCACAGCAGGTTATTCATGAAGCGAAAGATCAAGCCAATGAAATCATTGTGCAAGCACAACGTCGTGGTAATGAGATTGTTGATGAATCAAAAGCTAATGCCCGCGTTGAAGGTGATCGTATTCTGACTTCTGCAAAAGCAGAAATTGAGCAAGAAGCTAATCGTGCAAAAGACGAGCTTCGAACTCAAGTAGGCAGTGTTGCGATGGCGGGGGCGGCAAAAATTCTTGGCCGTGAAATTGATAAGAAGGCACATACCGATTTGTTAGAAGAATTGGTTGGCCAGATCTAGAGGTTATTAGAGAATGGCTGAAGCAATTACTATCGCTCGACCTTATGCAAATGCAGTATTTGATATTGCAAATGGCAAGGGTGAGTTAAAAACATGGTCTGACTTGCTTGCGACTTTAGCGCAAGCGGTGGCAGTGCCAGAGATGCAATCGGTGATTAGTAGCCCATCAGTAAGTGATGAACAGGTAATAAGCCTGTTAGCAGATATTGCGGGTGAGTTGATGAGTGATGATGCTCAACACTTCCTAGCATTATTAGCTGAAAATAATCGCTTACCTTTGTTGGCAGATATCGTGGTGATTTTTGAAGAATTACGCGAGCAAGCAGAGCAAGTGATGACCGCTGATGTAACCACAGCAATGAAATTGACAGTGAAACAAGAGAAAGATATTTCAGCCGCGTTGAAAAAACGCCTAGGTAGAGATATCACCTTGAACGCAAGCATTGATGAAAGCTTGTTGGGCGGGGCAATTATTCGAGCAGGCGATCTGATTATTGATGGATCTGCTTTGGGCAAACTGAACAGACTGACCAGCGCTATTAATTAGCGGTCCGTTTATAGAGGAAACAAAGATGCAACTGAATTCAGCAGAAATCAGTGACCTGATCAAAAAGCGTATTGAAAGCTTTGATGGGGCAACTGAAGCACGTACAGAGGGTACGGTAGTCGGGGTAACCGATGGTATCGTTCGTGTTCATGGTTTAGCAGATGTTATGGCTGGGGAAATGCTTGAATTCCCAGAGAATACTTTTGGTATGGCGTTAAACTTAGAACGTGACTCTGTTGGTGCAGTGGTATTAGGCCCTTACCAGCACATTACCGAAGGCGATAGTGTTAAATGTACTGGCCGTATTTTGGAAGTGCCAGTCGGTGAAGCTCTTTTGGGTCGTGTTGTTGATTCATTGGGTCAACCATTAGATGGTAAAGGCGATATTAATGCAGAGGGTACTGCACCGATTGAGAAAGTAGCGCCAGGCGTTATTTCTCGTCAATCAGTTGACCAACCACTTCAAACAGGTTTGAAATCTGTTGATGCGATGATTCCAATCGGCCGAGGCCAGCGTGAGTTGATCATCGGCGACAGACAAACAGGTAAAACAGCCATTGCTATTGATGCCATCATCAATCAAAAAGGTACAGGCGTTAAATGTATCTATGTTGCGATTGGCCAAAAAGCCTCTTCGATTGCCAACGTTGTTCGTAAGCTAGAAGAGCATGGCGCATTAGAATATACAACGATTGTTGCTGCGGCAGCATCAGACTCAGCGGCATTGCAATTTATTGCTCCTTACGCGGGTTGTTCAATGGGTGAATACTTCCGTGATAAAGGTGAAGATGCACTGATTGTTTATGATGATTTGACTAAGCAAGCATGGGCTTACCGTCAAGTATCTCTATTATTACGTCGTCCACCAGGTCGTGAAGCGTATCCTGGTGATGTTTTTTACATTCATTCGCGTTTACTAGAACGTGCATCACGTGTTAACGCTGAGTATGTAGAAAAAATCACGAATGGCGCGGTGAAGGGTCAAACAGGCTCGTTAACGGCATTGCCAATTATTGAAACACAAGCGGGTGACGTATCTGCATTCGTACCAACGAACGTAATTTCAATTACAGATGGCCAGATCTTCTTAGAAACTGACTTGTTTAACTCAGGTATTCGTCCTGCGATTAACGCTGGTTTATCGGTATCACGAGTAGGTGGTGCCGCTCAAACGAAGATCGTTAAGAAATTAGGTGGTGGTACACGTCTTGATTTGGCTCAATATCGTGAATTAGCAGCGTTTGCTCAATTTGCATCTGATCTTGATGAAGCAACACGTAACCAAATTGAACGTGGCCAACGTGTTACTGAACTAATGAAGCAACCACAATATCAGCCATTATCAATTGCTGAAATGTCGGTGTCATTATTTGCAGCTAATGAAGGTTTTATTGATGATGTTGAGGTAGATAAAGTAATGTCTTTTGAAGCATCATTGTTGTCAAATATGCGTTCTGAACATGCTGATTTAATGGCTAAAATTGATGAAACAGGCGGTTTTGATGATGAAATTTCTGGCGGTATGCGCTCAGCGATTGAAAGCTTCAAAGCAACTGGCAGTTGGTAATCGGAGCATAAGTCATGGCTAGCGGTAAAGAGATACGGACTCAGATAGCAAGCATCAAAAACACGCAGAAGATTACGCGTGCGATGGAGATGGTTGCTGCGAGTAAAATGCGTAAAGCTCAAGAACGTATGGCAACGACGCGTCCTTATGCAGATAAGATTCACAATATAGTCCAGCATTTAGCGTATGCACATTCTGAATACAAACATGTGTATTTAGAAGACCGCGCAGAAGAAAAACGCATTGGTTATATTGTCATTTCATCTGATCGTGGATTATGTGGTGGTTTGAATAATAATTTGTTCAAAACGATACTGAAAGAAATTTCTGCCAAGATTGAAGAAGGCTTTGAAATTGATGTCTGTACTATCGGTCAAAAAGCGTCAGGATTTTTCGGTCGATTACCTGTAAATCATGTTGGACAAGCCGTACAGCTTGGTGATGCACCTCGCCCCCATGAGTTGGTAGGTGCAATCAAAATCATGTTGGATGCCTTTGAAGAAGGTCGTATTGATAGTTTATATCTTGTATTTAATGAGTTTGTGAATACCATGACTCAAGAAAATAAGATGGTAAAATTATTGCCAGCTTCACCAGATGCGCCAAGTGAAGAATTGTCCCATCAGTGGGATTACATCTATGAACCAGATGCAAAAAATGTATTGGATAATTTATTGTTCAGATATATTGAGTCGTTGGTTTATCAAGGTGTCGTTGAAAACATTGCTTGTGAACAAGCATCTCGTATGGTCGCAATGAAAAGCGCATCAGATAATGCGGGTGATCTTATTGATGAATTGCAGCTTGTTTACAACAAAGCACGCCAAGCGGCGATAACACAAGAAATATCAGAAATTGTTGCCGGCGCAGCTGCGGTATAAGCGTAAATAACAGGGCGTAAGCCCAAAATTGTATTGAAAGAGGAAGCAAGATGAGCTCTGGAAAGATTGTACAAATTATCGGTGCCGTTGTTGATGTGGAGTTCCCACGTGACAGCCTACCAAAAATATATGACGCGTTACTAGTTGAAGATGCTGGCCTGACGCTTGAAGTGCAACAACAGCTAGGTGATGGTGTTGTTCGTGCGATTGCAATGGGTGTAACAGATGGTCTTAGACGTGACTCAACTGTTTCTAATACGGGTGAATCAATTCAAGTTCCTGTTGGCCAAAAAACACTCGGTCGCATCATGGATGTATTGGGTAATCCAATTGATGAGAAAGGTCCTATCGGTGAAGAGGCTAGAATGTCTATCCATCGTAAAGCACCTGCTTTTGATGAGTTAGCCGCTAGTAACGAATTACTAGAATCAGGTATTAAGGTTATCGACTTGGTTTGTCCATTCGCTAAGGGTGGTAAGGTCGGTCTGTTTGGTGGTGCCGGTGTAGGTAAAACTGTAAACATGATGGAGCTTATCCGTAACATCGCGATTGAGCATGATGGTTTCTCAGTATTCGCTGGTGTAGGTGAGCGTACTCGTGAAGGTAATGACTTCTATCATGAAATGACAGATTCAAATGTTATCGATAAAGTATCATTGGTTTATGGTCAAATGAATGAGCCACCGGGTAACCGTTTACGTGTTGCGTTGACGGGTTTAACAATGGCTGAAAATTTCCGCGATGAAGGTCGTGATGTATTATTCTTTGTTGATAATATCTACCGTTACACATTGGCGGGTACAGAAGTATCGGCATTGTTAGGTCGTATGCCATCAGCGGTAGGTTACCAACCAACATTAGCTGAAGAAATGGGT
>JBJPGB010000023.1:0-3197 GCA_048595405.1 Methylophagaceae bacterium | reverse complement strand
GCTTGCCGACGGTAGTGCTGTTGATAAGGTTTATCACCCTTATGTGCAACCACTTGAACGTGAAATTGAATTTCGATCTACATCGGATGATGATGAGATTGTTTATCGCCTAGGCTTAGGAAAGTCTTTTTCAGATCGCTTATTTGTAGAAATGTACTTGATTGGAGTCGACGTAAAGAACGGTGGTTTTGATATTGAAGCATATGAGCTTGAAGCAAAGTGGCAATTAACTGAACAGGGTGAATATTCAGCTGATTGGGGTGTGATTGTTGAATTAGAGAAAGTGAAGAGTAGCCATGCATGGGAATTAGCTGCTGGGTTGTTAGTAGAAAAAGAATGGGGAAAATGGATTGGAACAGCTAATTTTTGGGGTGTTTATGAATGGGGAGAAGATCAAGACGATGAATTGGAATCAGTCTTAGCGCTGCAAGCACGCTATCGTTACTCCCGCTATATAGAGCCTGCTATTGAATTTTATAGCGGTGAACAAACACGAGGTATAGGTCCAGTTATAATGGGCGACCTTCGTTTTGGTCGAGGCAAGAAGTTACATTGGGAAGTGGGAACGATAGTAGGACTTGATTCAAAAACTCCGGATACTACATGGCGATTTTTAACCGAATTTGAGTTTTAGAGCTAAGCATTTGACACGCCATTTTACTTAAATGGCAGGTATATTGTATAATGCTCCGTTATTTGATTTATGGCAGTTTCATTTGAAGCTGCCATTTTTCGTTTAGGTCAATAATAATAAAAATAATGGCTGTAGAGAGAAAGTAGTAGGAGAAAATCATGACAAATTCAGTCATGCCAACGTATGGACGCCTTGATGTTGCCTTTATAAAAGGTGAGGGCGCTTGGTTAACAGATACAAAAGGTAAGCAGTATTTAGATGTGCTGAGTGGTATTGCTGTGTGTAATTTAGGCCACGCACACCCTGCAATCACGCAAGCCATCACTGAACAAGCTGCTACGCTTATTCATACTTCCAATATTTACCATATTCCCTTGCAAGAACAGTTAGCTGACAAGCTCACTAGTTTGTCTGGAATGGAACAGGTTTTCTTTTGCAATTCTGGTGCTGAAGCAAACGAAGCGGCTATAAAAATAGCCCGCAAATACGGTCACAGTAAAGGTGTTGATAAACCCGTTATTATTGTAATGGATGGAAGTTTCCATGGCCGAACAATGGCAACCTTATCCGCTACAGGAAACTCAAAAGTTCATGCAGGATTTGAGCCTTTAGTACCTGGTTTTGTGCGTGTACCGTTTAATGATATCGATGCATTACGCATGGCGATAAGTCACTGGCCTGAAGCGGTTGCCGTGATGTTAGAACCTATACAAGGCGAGGGTGGCATAAAAATCCCTAATGCCGATTATTTGGCTGAAGTACGTGAACTGTGTACACAGCGTAAATTATTGATGATGCTGGATGAAGTGCAAACAGGCGTTGGGCGTACTGGCGAATGGTTTGCTTTTCAGCATACCGAAGGTTTGCTGCCAGATGTAATGATGTTGGCTAAAGGCCTAGGTAATGGAATGCCTATTGGTGCATGTTTAGTTGCCGGTGATGCTGTAGGCATTTTAGAAGCAGGCAATCATGGTTCAACTTTTGGTGGAAACCCTTTAGCGTGTAAAGTTGCTTTAACGGTATTAAACATCATCGAGACCGATAAACTTATGCAGAATGTGAAAACATTGAATGCAACAATGGTGCAGGGCTTTGAACAAGCACTATCTGGCTATTCGGAAGTTAAAGTAATTCGAGCTGCTGGTTTTATGTTTGGCATTGAATTGATTAAGCCATGTACCGAATTAGTGCAATTAGCATTGGACAAGGGTTTATTAATTAATGTAACGGCGGACAATGTTATTAGATTGTTACCGCCATTACTTATAAATGCAGATGAAGCTAAACAAATAGTAGATCAAACAATTAAATTGGTAATTGAATTTATAGAATCTCAAGAAATTAAGTGTGTAGCGTAATGAGACATTTTTTAACCTTAAAAGATTTAACATCAGACGAATTGCAGCAATTAATCTTACGTGCAATTGAGCTAAAACGCATACATAAAGCCGGTGAAATATATGAGCCGCTTAAAAACAAAGTGCTAGCAATGATTTTTGATAAATCATCGACCCGTACTCGCGTATCGTTTGAATCAGCTATGGTGCAATTTGGTGGTGGTTCTATATTCTTGTCGCCAAATGATACCCAGCTTGGCCGCGGTGAACCCGTTGAAGATTCTGCGCGTGTTATTTCTAGCATGGTTGATGCAGTGATGATCCGTACATTTGATCACAACATGGTTGAAAAGTTTGCTAAAAACTCATCTGTGCCTGTAATAAATGCATTAACGGATGATTATCATCCCTGCCAATTATTAGCTGATATGCAAGCCTATCATGAACACCGAGGTTCAATTAAAGGTAAAACGGTTACTTGGGTAGGGGATGGTAATAATATGTGCCATTCTTATATTAATGCGGCTGACAGATTTGGCTTTAAGCTTAATATCGCTACGCCAAAAGGCTATGAGCCTGATACTGATATTGTTGCATCAGCAAATGCGACAATTTCTTTATTCAACAATGTAAGTGATGCTGTTAAAGGATCTGACCTAGTTGTGACGGATGTTTGGGCCAGCATGGGTCAAGAAGAAGAGCAGAAGAAGCGTGAAGTAGCCTTTGCTGACTTTCAAGTTAATCATGCTGCTATGGCTTTAGCCAATGATGGTGCTTTATTTATGCATTGTCTGCCAGCACATCGTGGTGAAGAAGTATCGGCTGAACTAATGGATGATCCTAATAGTGTAGTGTGGGATGAAGCTGAAAACCGTCTGCATGCTCAAAAGGCATTATTAGAGTTTTTGTTTGCTAATTAAGCAAGTTGTTCATTAAGCTGTTCTAACCGCTCAACCGTCCCAATATCTGACCATAAGCCTTGGTATAACTCACCTTGTAATTGCTGTTTTGAAATAGCATCCAACAATAAAGGCTTCAGTGCTAGCCGCTGAACATTTAAATCAGCAAAGAAATCAGGGTGGTAGACCGCAACTCCACTGAAGGTATATTTATCTTGTCCTTGTTGATCTAACAGCCCTGAAGACAATGAAAAATCACCATGGGGATGATGTTCCGGGTTCTCTACCAATACTAAATGAGCTAAACAGTTATCATCCAGCGTTAAA
>JBJPGB010000022.1:0-3203 GCA_048595405.1 Methylophagaceae bacterium | reverse complement strand
GCTTGCCGACGGTAGTGCTGTTGATAAGGTTTATCACCCTTATGTGCAACCACTTGAACGTGAAATTGAATTTCGATCTACATCGGATGATGATGAGATTGTTTATCGCCTAGGCTTAGGAAAGTCTTTTTCAGATCGCTTGTTTGTTGAAATCTACCTTATTGGCGTTGATGAAAAGCATGGTGATTTTAATATTGAAGCATATGAACTTGAAGCAAAGTGGCAATTAACTGAACAGGGCGAGTATGCAGCAGATTGGGGTGTCATTGTTGAGTTGGAGAAAGTAAAAAGTGTGAATGCATGGGAGTTAGCTGCTGGGTTATTAGTAGAAAAAGAATGGGGTAAATGGATAGGAACAGCTAATTTTTGGGGCATTTATGAGTGGGGTGATGAGCGGGATGATGAATTGGAGTCCGTATTAGCGCTACAAGCACGCTATCGTTACTCCCGATACATAGAGCCTGCTATTGAATTTTATAGTGGAGAGCAAACGCGAGGTATAGGTCCAGTTGTAATGGGGGATCTTCGTTTTGGTAGAGGTAAAAAATTACATTGGGAAGTGGGAACGATAGTAGGGCTGGATTCTAAAACACCGGATACTACATGGCGGTTATTAACAGAATTTGAGTTTTAGAGTAGAGCTAAGGATTTGACACGCCATTTTACTTAAATGGCAGGTGTATTGTATAATACTCCGTTATTTGATTTATGGCAGTTTCATTTGAAGCTGCCATTTTTCGTTTGAGCCAATAATAATAAAAATAACGGCTGTTAGAGAGAAAGTAGTAGGAGAAAATCATGACAAATTCAGTCATGCCAACGTATGGACGCCTTGATATTGCCTTTACAAAAGGTGAGGGCGCCTGGTTAACAGATACAACAGGTAAGCAGTATTTAGATGCGCTTAGTGGTATTGCTGTGTGTAATTTAGGTCACGCACACCCTGCAATCACGCAAGCCATTACTGAGCAAGCTGCTACGCTTATTCATACTTCCAATATCTACCATATTCCTCTGCAAGAGAAATTAGCTGACAAACTCACTGATTTATCAGGAATGGAGCAGGTTTTCTTCTGTAATTCAGGTGCTGAAGCAAACGAAGCGGCTATAAAAATAGCGCGCAAATATGGTCACAGTAAAGGTGTTGATAAACCCGTTATTATTGTAATGGATGGAAGTTTCCATGGCAGAACAATGGCCACCTTATCCGCCACAGGAAATTCTAAAGTTCACGCCGGGTTTGAACCCTTAGTACCTGGTTTTGTGCGTGTGCCGTTCAATGATATCGATGCACTAAGAATGGCCATAAGTCATTGGCCAGAAGCTGTAGCAGTCATGCTAGAGCCAATACAGGGTGAGGGTGGCATAAAAATTCCTGCTCCTGATTATTTATCTGAAGTACGTGATCTGTGCACACAGCGTAAATTACTAATGATGCTTGATGAAGTGCAAACAGGCGTTGGGCGTACCGGCGAGTGGTTTGCTTTTCAGCATACCGAAGGATTACTGCCCGATGTAATGATGCTGGCTAAAGGGCTAGGTAATGGTATGCCTATTGGTGCATGTTTAGTTGCAGGAGATGCTGTGGGCATTTTAGAAGCAGGCAATCATGGTTCAACCTTTGGCGGAAACCCTTTGGCATGTAAAGTCGCTTTAACGGTATTAAACACCATTGAAAACGACAAGCTTATGCAAAATGTTAAAACCTTGAATACAACAATGGTGCAAGGGTTTGAGCAAGCATTATCAGGCTATTCAGAAGTTAAAGTAATTCGTGCTGCTGGTTTTATGTTTGGTATCGAATTGATTAAGCCATGTACCGAATTAGTGCAATTAGCATTGGATAGGGGTTTATTAATTAATGTAACTGCAGATAATGTTATTAGATTGTTACCACCATTGCTTATAAACGCAGATGAAGCTCAACAAATAGTAGATCAAACAAGCAAACTGGTAATTGAGTTTATAGAATCTCAAGAAATTAAGTGTGTAGCATAATGAGACATTTTTTAACATTAAAAGATTTAACATCAGACGAGTTGCAACAATTAATCTTGCGTGCGATTGAGCTAAAACGTATGCATAAAGCCGGTGAAATATACGAGCCGCTTAAAAACAAAGTGCTCGCAATGATTTTTGATAAATCATCGACTCGTACTCGCGTATCTTTTGAATCAGCAATGGTGCAGTTTGGTGGTGGCTCAATATTCTTATCACCTAATGATACTCAGTTAGGCCGTGGTGAACCCGTTGAAGACTCTGCTCGTGTTATTTCAAGCATGGTTGATGCGGTGATGATCCGTACATTTGATCACGAAATGGTTGAAAAGTTTGCTAAAAATTCATCTGTACCGGTTATAAATGCGTTAACGGATGATTACCACCCATGCCAGTTATTAGCTGATATGCAAGCCTATCATGAACACCGAGGTTCGATTAAAGGTAAAACGGTTACTTGGGTAGGGGATGGTAATAATATGTGCCACTCTTATATTAATGCGGCTGACAGATTTGGTTTTAAGCTTAATATCGCTACGCCAGTAGGCTATGAGCCTGATACTGATATTGTTGCATCAGCAAATGCGAGAATTTCTTTATTCAACAATGTAAGTGATGCTGTTAAAGGATCTGACCTAGTTGTGACAGATGTATGGGCCAGCATGGGTCAAGAAGAAGAGCAGAAGAAACGTGAAATAGCGTTTGCTGAATTTCAAGTGAACCATAACATTATGGCTTTGGCTAATGACCGTGCTTTATTTATGCACTGTTTGCCTGCTCACCGTGGTGAAGAAGTATCTGCTGAACTAATGGATGATCCGACTAGTGTGGTGTGGAATGAAGCTGAAAATCGCCTGCATGCTCAGAAAGCATTGTTAGAGTTTCTATTTGCTAATTAAGCAAGTTGTTCATTAAGCTGTTCTAACCGCTCAACCGTCCCAATATCTGACCATAAGCCTTGGTATAACTCACCTTGTAATTGCTGTTTTGAAATAGCATCCAACAATAAAGGCTTAAGTGCTAGCCGCTGAATATTTAAATCAGCAAAGAAATCAGGGTGATAAACCGCAACTCCACTGAAGGTATATTTATCTTGTCCTTGTTGATCTAACAGCCCTGAAGACAATGAAAAATCACCATGGGGATGATGTTCCGGGTTCTCTACCAATACTAAATGAGCTAAACAGTTATCATCCAGCGTTAAA
>JBJPGB010000021.1:0-26055 GCA_048595405.1 Methylophagaceae bacterium | reverse complement strand
TTCAGGCGTGTCATGTTCTGGCGCTTCAGGAGCTTTATGTTCTGACTCATCCCCTGCCTCAAACTCAGACTCTTCCTGTTCAAACTGCTCTAAATCTTCATGCTCTTTTACATGAGGTTTACCTATTAATATATGCTCCATCTGGATGACATCATTTTCAATTAATCTACCAGTGACGATCACTTTCTGATGATCCGGTATTTCACCGGTTTCTTCTTGTAGTGAAGCCGGAATTTCAATAGTTCGACCAGCAATTTCGACGGTTGAAAGTGTCCGTGAGCTTTCTACGTAACCCTCAATGCTGATCAATCCACCAACATCTGCAACAAGCTGACGATCCTGTCCTAGCATGACACTATCAGGGTTGAGACCAGAAATATCTAATTGCCCCGAAACATGTATTTCTTGCCCCACGGACAGCCCTAAAGGTAGTGGCGTGTTAATTTTGATGCCTTGTATATTAAAGCTGTTATCAGTAGTGGAAGATATAGAACCATATAGTGATACAGTTGGGCGTGGTGCCACTTCATCGATTCGACTCGCAATAATATTACCTGCTGGATTGCGTAAGCCACTTACTTCAACATAGTCGCCTGTTTGAATAGTATCCATACTGTTGGCATGTTTTGTATTTAACGGTAGTTGCACCGTTTGGCCAAGAACAACCAGTTCACCTTTCACCAAGTCTATAGAGGACACTGGACCATTTGCAGCATGAATAATATGCATATTATTTGCTATGACTTCATTGCCTAATCCAGAGATAGCCACAGCAACAACTTGACCAATTGCAAGCGAGCTTTCAGGGTTAACTGTTTGTCCATTAAGGTGTAAAGGTGTTGATGATGTGTAATGGATTTCTATTCCATTGATACAAATACTGCCAAAGCCAGTAATAGTACCAATAATAACGCCTGCTTTTTCTATTGGCTGCCCAGTTCCACCAATACCGCTACCATTGATTACAAAGCTTCTGCCATCAATACCATTGCCCTTTTTCTTGATCGGTTTGCCTGTGCCACCAATACCATTACCATGAGCGACTTGGCCTGTACCTCCAACTCCACTCCCGTTCATCGGAGCACCGGTACCTCCGATTCCTGATCCTCCAGTAATATCACAGATGCCAGCAATAGCGACATTAGTCAGTGAAAGCCAGATAAAACTTAGAATTACTGACGCTGTCTTTGATAAGCAATGTTTGTGGTGAAATTTAATCATCAGAACTTTCATCCTGTGGTATTTCAAGTTCATTATAAAAATAGATCCCGAAACGCATTCTTAGGTTATGGCTTTCAGGACTTGCTTTATCATTAGATTGCAATTCCATGGCCTTTTTATTCAATTTTCTAAGTAAGCGCATACCACTTTGGTCAGCAATCTTTTTTAATTTATCTACAGAATATTGGCTTAACTGATCGTAAAAAACGGCACGTTCGAGAAATGGCGGTTTTTCACCAAGCAAATTATGAACCGCTGCAGCCATATGATCATGGAGATGCTCGCCAAAGAACCATGCTTTTTCATCGAAACCTTTTTCTGGTACGAATGATTGGGTATTCAGGCAAACTCTATCTTTGTCATCAAGTGAGACGACACCAAGATTTAACCATTCATCCAGTACAGCACGCGAACGAATATCTTTATTTACCAAGATAACAAGAGCTTCGAATGATTGTTCACCGCCATTTTTAATTAAACGAGGCAATGGAAGAGGTTTATTACGACTATCTAAATAAGCATCATTTCCAATCCAATTTGCAACAACTTGTGCCCCTAAAGAGACTGAGTTGGGAATAGCATTATCAGGCAGGTTATTATTACGCAGTTTTTTGACATCCTTACGGTGGATGCCTGTTAAGAAGTTAATTCGACTATCCGTCTGTTGTTTGCCTTCAAGCCTAAAATCACTATCTGCAACTTCAATAAAGATTTGTTTTAGAAGATCGGCTAAAAATGGAAAAGTGATCCCGCTTTTTAACAAAAGTTTGACGAGCGGACGCAGCTGAAAACGCAGTGCTTTTACAAGGTGTTTAGAGGGTTGCGCTGATTTTTGTAACAAATTTTGAGGCCTATTTATCATTTTACGTGGTAAATATTACCACATTTAGTGGTATTTGGTGTATATTTGTCCCACATAATACAAGCAGATTATGACACACCTATTCTTAAAATACTTAATATAAAATGACTCTAAAAGCAAAAAATATAGGTTGTACGCGAGGGCTTCATAAACTTTTTACGGGACTAAGTTTGAGTTTGAATACAGGTCAAATTTTGTTGATTGAAGGAAATAATGGTAGTGGTAAAAGCACACTACTAAAAATACTAGCAGGTCTTCGTCATCCTGATGATGGCGAGGTCACTTGGAATGGACAGCCTATCGAACAAGTATCTTCAGAGTACTCACAACAAGTCGTGTGGCTTAGTCATCGTAATGGCATTAATGACAGTTTGACGGCTAAAGAAAATATTGAGGTATCAGCCAGTCTGTCAAAATCAAATGACATCAAAATAAATGATATTTTAGAACAAGTTGGTTTACAGGCTTATGCCAACATACCTGTTAGGCAGTTTTCAGTAGGTATGAAAAGAAGACTGGCTTTATCTAGGCTTCTTACAAAAAAAGCTAAATTGTGGCTATTAGATGAACCCCAAGGAGCACTAGATAAAACTGGAATGGCATTGCTTGAAAAACTAGTAGAACAGCATGTAACTCGTGCAGGTATGGTTGTAATGTCTTCACATCATGATGTGAAATTTCACTCTATTCCCGTTTATACGTTGAATATCTGATATTTATGGCAACGTTTCAGGATCTATATTTGTTGATTAGTCGAGAGTTCTTAATTGCCTTTCGGAATCGGTATGAAGCTCTAAATCCAATACTATTTTTTGTTTTGGTATGTCTATTATTTCCAATTGGTATTGGACATTTTCCCGAATTATTAATCTCCATTGCTCCAGGCATTATCTGGGCATCAATATTGTTAGCAACTTTAATGTCATTGGAGAGTTTATTTCGAACTGAATTTGATGACGGCACATTGGAATTGATGGTATTGGCCAATCATCCTTTTGTAATGCTTGTCATGATTAAATTGCTAGCACATTGGGTGATTACTATTTTCCCCCTTATCATGCTTTCGCCAATTATTGCCTCGGCTTTTGGATTGAGTTTCGATGTTCAGTGCATGTTGTTGCTAACGTTACTACTTGGTACGCCAGTATTACTTTTAGTGGGTTCAATAGTGGCTACATTGACCTTAGTTATTCCTCAGAACGGTGGGATGTTATTGGCTTTACTGGTACTACCTTTATATGTACCTGTACTTATTTTTGGAACCAGTGCAGTTAATGCGACAGTAGCTGGTTTTTCGGCAGCTGGACCACTTTATATGTTGGCTACGATGTTTATTTTGAGTTTGACTTTATCGCCTTTTGCAATTGTTGCAGCGTTGAAAACAGGGGTTTCACAATGATGAAATGGCTTCACACGATAGCGTCATCGGCCTGGTTTTATCGGTTCTCAGGAAAAACTATACCCTGGCTAATGGGCTTATTCATAGTTCTTTTTATATATGGGCTTTATGGCGGTTTAGTGACAGCACCTGCAGATTATCAACAAGGTGATGCATTTCGGATTATTTATATCCATGTGCCCGCTGCTTGGATGTCATTATTTATTTATGTGGTTATGGCCGGTTATGGCTTTATAGCATTAGTTTGGCGAATAAAATTAGCTGAAGTCCTACTTGTTAGTAGTGCACCTGTTGGGGCTGCATTTACCTTTCTTGCCTTGGTGACGGGTTCCTTATGGGGCAAGCCTATGTGGGGTACATGGTGGAGTTGGGATGCACGGCTCACATCTGAACTATTATTATTATTTTTATACCTTGGTGTGATCGGATTATATGCCGCAATTGAAGATAAACGCACGGCATCTCGGGCAGTGTCGATTTTGGCATTAGTCGGTGTTGTTAATATCCCGATCATTCATTTCTCAGTGGAATGGTGGAATACCTTGCATCAAGGGTCAACCGTTACCATGACTGATAAACCGAGTATGCATATTGATATGTTGATTCCATTATTGGTGATGGCGGCGGCATTTAAAGTGTATTACGTCATCTCGCTACTATTACGTACTCAAGCAGAGCTGGTCGAGAGAGAGCCTAATAGCCAATGGGTGAAGCATGTTATGAAGGAAACTAACTATGAGTGAGTTTTTATATATGGGTGGTTATGCCTTCCATGTCTGGACATCGTATGCCTTGGCTCTAGTGGTGTTACTAGCCAATATTATTGGCCCTAGTTTAAGACACAAAAAGAATATGCAAAACGCTCATGACTTTCAACAATTCAATGGGGCTCAATCTGATGACTCCTAGGCGGAAAAGAAGATTGCTGATGATTGTGTTTATGCTTGTAGGGTTAAGTGTTACAACGGCATTGGCACTAAAAGCGTTTAATGAAAATATGATGTTCTTTTTTTCTCCCACAGAAATCAAGGAGGGAAAAGCACCAGAAAATCATGATTTTCGTTTAGGAGGGCTGGTTGTAGAAGGTAGTGTGAGACGTGAAGAGAATAGTCTTACAGTACAGTTTGACTTAACGGATAACAATGAAACGATAACCGTTAGTTATGAAGGCATACTTCCAGATTTATTTCGAGAAGGTCAAGGCATCATCGCTCGAGGTCAACTTAATGAAAATGGCGTTGTGAATGCGATTGAGGTGTTGGCTAAACATGATGAAAACTATATGCCACCAGAGGTTAGTGATGCATTAGCAAAAACTGAAGGCGGGAAACAATGATCCCAGAAATAGGCCATGCTGCACTGATCATTGCTTTCTGTTTAGCGTTAATACAAGCTTCAGTTCCGTTAATTGGAGCACAGTTGGGTAATACGCGCTGGATCAATATGGCCACTTCCGTAGCACGAGGACAGTTGTTATTTATTGTGATTGCTTATACGTGTTTAACATACTCGTTTCTTACTAACGATTTCTCAGTTCGATATGTAGCCTCAACATCAAATACGCAATTACCTCTATTGTATAAAATTTCTGGGGTATGGGGAGCTCATGAAGGATCTTTATTACTATGGGCTTTATTACTGTCTTCTTGGACCGTAGTGGTGAGTATTTTTAGTGCAAGCATTCCAAAGATAATGCTGGCTCGAGTACTAAGTGTTATGGGCATGATCAGTGTTGGTTTTGTTTCATTTATGTTGTTCACATCTAATCCATTCATACGCTTGTTCCCCGCACCAGTTGATGGACGAAGTCTTAATCCCTTATTACAAGATCCTGGTTTAGCAATACACCCACCCATGCTTTATATGGGCTATGTTGGTTTCTCTGTTGCTTTTGCATTTTCTATAGCAGCGATGATAGATGGAAAACTGGATGCTGCCTGGGCCAGATGGGTACGGCCTTGGACAAATGTGGCATGGGTTTTTATGACATTGGGAATCACATTAGGTAGCTGGTGGGCATATTATGAATTAGGTTGGGGGGGATGGTGGTTTTGGGACCCTGTTGAGAATGCATCGTTAATGCCTTGGTTGGTGGGTACTGCATTAATTCATTCACTTGCTGTGACTGAAAAACGTGCTGCCTTTAAATCATGGACCGTATTATTAGCCATTTTTAGTTTTTCACTTAGCCTACTGGGTACATTTTTGGTTCGTTCGGGAGTACTAACATCCGTGCATGCTTTTGCAACGGATCCTACGCGTGGTATTTTTATCTTAGTATTTTTGGTAATAGTTGTAGGTGGTTCACTCGTGCTCTATACATGGCGAGCCTCCTCATTACGCTCGGTAGGACAGTTTGCTACCGTTTCGCGTGAAACAGGGTTATTGCTTAATAATGTTATTCTGGTCACTATGGCGGGCACAGTGTTGCTCGGTACGTTATACCCATTAGTGCTTGATGCCCTCGGTGTCGGGAAAATCTCAGTCGGGCCCCCATATTTCAACCAAGTGATGCTATATCTAGCGATACCGTTGTATTCAGTTATGGGGTTAGGCTTTTTCCTCCGCTGGAAAAAAGACAGTATTTCACGCATAAAAACCAAAATTATCATTCCAATTTCCTTGGCACTTGTCATTGCGGTGTTGTTACCCTTATTGTTTGCACCTGATCAGAATGGCTTAACCTTCATTGGTTTGATATTAGCGAGTTGGGTAGCTTTAACTGCACTGTTATGGATTCTTAACTCAAATATCTCACCATTTAAATTACCTGCCTCAACATGGGGGGCTGTGATTGCTCATATTGGTATGGCTGTAACTGTCACAGGCATAACGTTAACGTCGGTTTACAGCCATGAAAAAGATGTGCGCCTTGCCCCAGGTGAATTTTATGAGGTAGGGAATTACCAATTTAAGCTGATTGGAGTGAAGGAGATTCGCCGTGATAACTATATTGCATACCAAGGCATTGTAGAAGCGAGTAAATCAGGTCAGCATATTACTTTGATGCATCCAGAAAAAAGGACATACAACCAGTCTTCTATGCCGATGACAGAAGCCGCGATAGATGCAGGAGTATTTAGAGATTTATTTGTTGCTCTAGGTGAACCTTTAGGAAGTGGTAGTTGGAGCTTACGAATATATCATAAGCCCTTTGTACGCTGGATTTGGTTAGGGGCATTAATAATGGCTTTTGGTGGCTTGTTAGCGGCTATGGATAAACGCTATCGCCGACTTAGAAAAACTAAAGTGGAGGCATAGTGTAATGATTAAAAATAGTCTTCCACTGGTTCTATTTCTATTGTTAGTGATTTTACTTGCAGTCGGGTTGAAACTAGATCCAAGAGAAGTGCCTTCTCCATATATTGATAAACCAGCGCCAAGTTTTACGCTACCTAAATTGTATGAAAATACTAATACTATTAGTCCAGAAGATATGAAGGGTAAAGTATGGCTACTTAATGTTTGGGCTTCGTGGTGTGGTGCTTGCCGTGCAGAACATCAAGTACTTAACCGTGTAGTAAAAAATCATCAGCTTAAGATCGTTGGTTTAAATTACAAGAATGATTCCAGTAAGGCAAAACAGTGGCTTGAGGACTTGGGTAACCCATATGTCAGTGTGGCAGTAGATAGGGCTGGTCATACAGGTATTGATTGGGGTGTGTACGGTGTACCCGAAACATTTGTGATCGATAAACAGGGAATTATCCGATACAAAAACATTGGGCCAGTAAATCAAAGTGATATTGATAATACAATCATACCGTTGATTCTTGAGCTTCAGCAGAGGGGAGCTTCATGAAGAAATGGACTTGGCTATTATTCCTGATGTTATTTTCGATTCAAGTGAATGCTGCGATCGAAATTTATCAGTTTGAGCAGCCTAAGCATGAAGCGCTTTATAATCAAATGATTGATGAATTACGTTGTTTGGTGTGCCAGAATCAGAACTTGTCAGCATCAAATGCAGCGTTAGCAAGAGATTTGAGAAAAAAAACCTATGAGATGGTGACTAGAGGCCAATCACATGAACAAATTGTGGCTTATATGACTCAGCGTTATGGTGACTTTGTATTATATAGGCCACCGGTTAAAGCGAGTACAGCCTTGTTGTGGTTTGGACCTTTGTTATTGTTACTTGCAAGCATATTGGTATTAGCTTCGACGCTCAAAAAAAGGAGTAGTGAGATTGATGAGCCCCTCACTCAAGAACAGCATAAGAAAATGAGCAAGTTATTAGAGAATGGAGAAGAGTAATGCACTGGTTAATTATTGCTTTGATGGTTATTGTCGCCCTTATGATTGTCGTGTGGCCATTGCTACGCACTGTTAAAGATCAAGCTGATAATCGTAGTGAGCAGAATGTTCAGATTGCTCAGGAGCAACTTAAAAAGCTTGAACAAGATAAACAGCAAGGTCTTATAAGTGAAGAAGAGTATGGTTTATCTCGCGAGGATCTTGAAAAAATACTCTATAACGATCTTGCTGATCAGCACCTCAGTGGCAGTATGGAGACTGCTGTGTCCTATAAGGCAAGTGGTGTATTGATAGTACTGCTTCCAGTATTAGTTTTTGCAATTTATTATTCATTAGGTAGTCCACCATTGGTAGGAATAAGTACGGAACAAATAGGAATAAAACCTGAAGTAGCCACAGAAATAACTCCTATAGCAGGAACATCAGGACAAGTAGCTGATGTTAGATCTATGTTTGAAAAGTTAAGACAACGACTCGAACAAAACCCTAATGATAGTCAGGGCTGGATGATGATGGGGCTGACGTATATGCATTTTAAACAATATGAACAGGCAGTTAATGCTTATACCAAAGCGGTAGCACTAATGCCAGGAAATAGTGATGCACAGCAAGCATTAAATCGGGCTGAAAGTGCACGATCTGGGAGTGGAAGCAGTACTAATTTAAAAAGTGATATTGAAAAGAAAATGATTGCACCCAATGGACAAACAGTTGATGTAGGTGCGATGGTGATGAGGCTCAGGAATAGGCTAGAAGACAATCCAGAAAACCTGCAAGGATGGATCATGCTGGGTAGATCATATATGACTCTTGGGCAGCATAATGATGCTATGGGCGCATATCAGAATGCCTTGAGACTATCGCCTGGTGACCCAAATATTGAAGCACTATTAAAACAAGCAAAAGAGCACTGACATTCAACTAAACACTCAAATGACTGCCAGAGATAGGTATCATAGAATAAAATATTTCTCAAAACTGGGGGCCAGGTAAATTAGCTTATATGTCAATTGTTTAAGCTGTGTTCTTACCGTTTTGAGGAGCGTTACTTAAAACAATGATTTGAAGTGTTCTTAGTGCGATATGCAGGCTTCAAGCCGGCAGCTAGAGCAGCTCGTGTGGCAGTAAGAAATGATATCCTTATCAAGCATTATCTGAGTTTTTCAATTGGTCTCTAAATTTTACCAGACACCTACTCAGTCATATATTACACAGGCTCATAAATACTAAGTTCAGCTTCTCTTTCAGTGCGATACGGTGTAGAATTAAGTGCTTTAAATATCCGTATAAACGAATATTTTTGTACGTTAAGCGGCACTGTCTTGGTGTTGCTAAAATCGACAAAGAAAAGACTACCTTGTTATGTTGGAAAATTATCTTCCGATTTTATTGTTTGTGATTATTGGTATTGGATTTGGTGTGATGCCAATGCTAGCGGGCTTTATTCTTGGGCCTCGCCGCCCAGATGATGAAAAGCGTTCTGCTTATGAATGTGGTTTTGAACCATTCGAAGATGCACATATGAAATTTGATGTGCGTTATTACCTTGTTGCCATTCTATTTATTATATTCGATTTGGAAATTGCCTTTTTATTCCCTTGGGCAGTTGTGCTTGATGATATTGGTGTATTCGGCTTGTTAGCGATGTTTCTATTCTTAGCTATTTTAGTGGTCGGCTTTATCTATGAGTGGAAAAAGGGAGCACTGGAATGGGAATAGAAGGCGTTCTTGAACAAGGAATTGTTACCACTTCAGCAGATAAACTTATTAATTGGGCAAGAACAGGATCATTATGGCCGATGACATTTGGCTTAGCCTGCTGTGCAGTTGAAATGATGCAAGCGGGCGCCTCACGCTATGATTTAGATCGGTTTGGTGTGGTTTTCAGGCCTAGTCCCCGTCAATCAGATGTAATGATCGTTGCTGGGACATTAGTAAATAAAATGGCGCCAGCATTACGTAAAGTTTATGACCAAATGTCTGAACCTCGGTGGGTTATTTCAATGGGGTCATGTGCTAATGGTGGCGGCTATTATCACTATTCTTATGCGGTTGTACGCGGCTGTGATCGTATTGTACCAGTGGATATATATGTGCCAGGCTGTCCGCCAACAGCGGAAGCATTGTTATACGGCATTATTCAATTACAAAATAAAATTCGGCGCACTAATACTATTGCTAGGACATCACCTCAGGAAGATTCAGTGTAATGATAAAAGCATTGAAGGTGAAGCTTGAGCAACACTTTTCTGACGTCATATTGGATTGTGAATGTGCCCATAATGAGGTCACACTCCATATACCGGCAGATAGCATTGTCATGGTGTGCGAACAGTTGCGAGATCAATTTGGTTTTGAGCAACTTATTGATATTTGTGGCGTCGATTACTCCGAATATGGTGGCAGTTCTTGGGAAACTAAAAGTGCTTCAGAAGGTGGCTTTAGTCGTGCCGTTGACGGGGCAGGTCATACTGAAATAGTGCCGGAAGGTTTTCGCTTTGCAGTGGTTTATCATCTACTTTCTATCCAGCATAATCAACGCCTGCGAATTAAAGTTAGACTAGATATTGAACATCCAATTATTGATAGTATTACGGCTATTTGGAACGGCGCAGATTGGTTTGAGCGTGAAGCATTTGATTTGTTTGGTATTTTATTTGATGGCCATGATGATTTACGCCGCATCCTGACCGACTATGGTTTTATTGGCCATCCATTCCGTAAGGATTTCCCGCTAATTGGTAATGTTGAAATGCGTTACGATCCGGAGAAAAAACGAGTGGCATATGAGCCTGTCAGCATAGAAGATAGGACACTGGTTCCACGGGTTATCCGTGATGATAATCGGTATTATGGTGAAGATTCATAATGGCTGAGATTAAGAACTACACCTTAAATTTTGGCCCACAACATCCAGCGGCACATGGTGTATTACGCCTGATCCTTGAAATGGATGGCGAAACCATTCGTCGAGCAGATCCTCATATTGGCTTATTGCATCGAGGCACTGAAAAATTAGCTGAGAGCAAACCATATAATCAAAGCATTGGTTATATGGATCGGCTCGATTATGTCTCCATGATGTGTAATGAACATGCTTATGTAATGGCTATTGAGAAAATGCTGGGTGTGCAAGTGCCTGAACGAGCGCAATATATTCGAGTTATGTTTGATGAGATTACTCGGGTACTCAATCATTTGATGTGGTTGGGAGCTCATGGCCTTGATATTGGTGCGATGACGGTATTTTTGTACTGTTTCCGTGAACGTGAAGATTTAATGGATTGTTACGAGGCAGTGTCTGGTGCACGGTTACATGCCACTTATTATCGTCCTGGCGGAGTCTACCGTGATTTGCCGAATTCCATGCCAAAATATAAAGCATCAAAATGGCATAGTGAAAAAGAAGTTAACAACAAAAATACTAACCGTGAAGGCAGCTTATTAGATTTTATTGAAGATTTCACAGATCGCTTTCCGAAATGTGTTGATGAATATGAAACGCTATTAACTGATAACCGTATCTGGAAACAACGTACAGTCGGTATTGGCGTAGTATCCCCCGAGCGTGCATTACAACTTGGTTTTACTGGGCCAATGTTACGTGGTTCAGGGATTGAATGGGATTTGCGTAAGAAGCAGCCTTATGAAGTCTATGACAAAATGGACTTTGATATCCCTGTAGGCGTGGAAGGTGATTGTTATGACCGGTATTTGGTACGTGTGGAAGAAATGCGCCAATCGAATCGAATCATTAAACAATGTGTCGATTGGTTACGAGTCAATCCAGGTTCAGTGATCACTCAAGATACTAAAATTGCACCGCCAAGCCGTGCTGATATGAAAGATGATATGGAATCATTGGTACATCATTTTAAATTATTCACCGAAGGTTATTGTGTGCCTGAAGGTGAGATATACACAGCAGTTGAACATCCTAAGGGCGAGTTTGGTATTTATATGATTTCAGATGGTGCCAATAAACCTTATCGCGTTAAAATTCGGGCACCTGGTTTTGCTCACTTATCAGCAATGGATGAGATGATAAAAGACCATATGTTAGCCGATGTTGTCGCTGTGATTGGCACTATGGATATTGTATTTGGTGAGGTCGATCGATGACTGATCTTCAACTAACAGGTAATAAAGAACAATTATTTAATGCCGATCTGAGGCAGCAGATTGATCAATGGGTAGCGAAATATCCATCAGGTCAGAGTCAAGCAGCCGTTATTCCTGCCTTACATATTCTGCAAGATGCACATCAAGGCTGGATTTCAGAACCATTAATGGATGCACTTGCTGTGTATTTAGCAATGCCAGTCATTAGCGTTTATGAAGTGGCAACCTTCTATACTATGTTCGAATTACAGCCTGTGGGCAAACATAAGATCAGTATTTGCACCAATATTTCTTGCATGCTCAATGGCTCGGAACAGGTGGTTGAACATATTGAAAATCGTTTGGGGGCTAGATTAGGGGAAACCACCTCAGATGGTAAATTCACGATAAAAGAAGTGGAATGTTTGGGGGCCTGTTGTGGTGCTCCGATGATACAGCTTGATCGTGAATATCATGAGCATTTAACCACCGAGAGAATTGATCAGATTTTGGATGGGATAAATTAATGCAATTGGATCAAATTTGTTTCCGTACCCGTCATTTAGCCAAACCATGGACAATGGAGTCATATCGTAGTGTCGGCGGCTATGAAATACTTGAAAAAATTCTTAAAGAAAAAACTCGACCAGAAGATATTATTGAGGAGTTAAAAGATTCCGCTCTGCGTGGTCGTGGTGGTGCTGGTTTTCCAACAGGTTTGAAGTGGAGTTTTATGCCGCGTCGCCTTCCTGGAGCTAAATACATTGTCTGTAACTCAGATGAAGGTGAGCCAGGAACCTGTAAAGATCGTGATATTTTGCGATTTAATCCTCACCAAGTTGTGGAAGGCATGATCATCGCCGGTTATACCATCGGTGCACAATCTGGCTATAACTATATTCGTGGTGAATTTGTTGAGCCATTTGAGCGCTTTGAAGCCGCCATTCAAGAAGCCCGAGAAGCCGGCTATTTGGGTAAAAATATTCTAGGAACAAAATTTAGTTTTGAACTGTATACCCAACCTGGTGCTGGTGCTTATATTTGTGGTGAAGAAACGGCATTATTGGAATCAATAGAGGGCAAAAAGGGCCAGCCTCGTTATAAACCACCCTTCCCGGCAGGTTATGGCCTTTTTGGCAGGCCAACCACGGTGAATAATACCGAAACATTGGCATCTGTTCCGGTGATATTGCAGCATGGCGGAGAATGGTTTCATGAGATTGGAACCCCCAATAATGGTGGTAGCAAAATCTTTAGTGTATCGGGGCATATTAATAAGCCAGGAAATTACGAAGTACCTTTAGGCACCCCATTTTCAGAATTGCTAGAGCTTGCTGGTGGTATGAAACACGGCAATAAAATAAAAGCTGTTATCCCCGGGGGTACTTCAACGCCCGTTATTCCGGGTGAGGCAATGATGGATGTTGCGATGAGTTATGACGGCATTAGCCGAGGTGGCTCAATGTTGGGTGCCGGTTCAGTCATTGTAATGGATGAAACGACTTGCATGGTAAAAGCACTGGAGCGTATTGCTGAATTTTATTATGAAGAATCCTGTGGTCAATGTACGCCTTGTCGTGAAGGTACAGGTTGGCTATATCGGGTGGTGAAACGTATTGAGCATGGTGAAGGTACACAACAAGATTTAGATCGATTAGTTGATGTGGCAAATAATATCAGTGGTAATACAATTTGTGCTCTTGGTGAAGCCGCTGCTATGCCAGTGATAAGTTTTATTAAACATTTCCGTGATGAATTTCAGCATCATATTGATCATAAATGCTGTCAGGTTGGCGAGGGGCAGGTCACGTAATGGTTAATATAGAAATTGATGGTATTCCACTAAAAGTAGACCCAGCTAAAATGATTATTCAGGCTGCTGATGAAGCAGGAATTGATATCCCTCGTTTTTGTTACCACAAAAAACTATCGATAGCAGCGAACTGCCGTATGTGTTTGGTTGAGGTTGAAAAATCACGCAAAGCTTTGCCTGCTTGTGCAACACCAGTAACAGAAGGCATGAAGATCTTTACCCATTCTGAAGCCGCTCGGGTAGCACAGCGTGGAGTGATGGAATTTTTATTAATTAATCACCCCCTGGATTGTCCTATTTGTGATCAGGGTGGTGAGTGTGAGTTACAAGACTTATCGATGGGCTATGGTAGTGGTGTTGGCCGTTTTAGTGAAGGCAAACGCGTAGTTAAAGATAAGGATATCGGTCCATTAATCAATACCGACATGACCCGTTGTATTCATTGCACACGCTGTGTCCGTTTTGGTGAGGAAGTAGCGGGAATTAAAGTAATGGGTGCCACCGGTCGTGGTGAACATATGGAGATTGGCACTTATATTGAGCAAAGTCTTGCCTCTGAATTATCAGGCAATATTATTGATCTATGTCCGGTAGGCGCATTGACGTCAAAACCATTCCGGTACAAAGCACGAGCATGGGAATTAACCGCACACCCTTCGATTGCACCGCATGATGCTGTGGGCTCAAATATTGAATTCCATACTCGTCGTGAAGAAGTTTTACGTGTTGTGCCGCGTGATAATGAGAATGTAAACGAAACATGGTTATCAGACAGAGATCGTTTTAGTTATTTAGGTCTAAACCACGAACAGCGTGCGACTGAACCAATGATGAAAGTCGATGGTCAATGGCAGAAGACAGATTGGCAAACGGCTTTGCAAACAGCTATAGATGGTTTGAATAATGTTAAAGCCAAATATGGCAGTGATCAAATAGCAGGTCTTATTTCACCTACCGCAACATTAGAAGAGAGTTATTTATTCCAGAAATTGTTGAGTGGATTAGGAACACAACATATTGACCATCGACTACGCCAACAAGATTTTACAGATCAACAATGTAATTATGGCCACGATAACTGGTGTCTAGCCGATATAGAAGAGAGTTATGACATTGTGCTGGTTGGTTGCAATATTCGAGCAGAGCAACCGATTATTGCCCATCGGATCCGGCAATCAGCCACATTGGGAACGCCGGTCACCAATATTAACTTTTTTGCATCAGACCTACTCATACCAGTTGATATGCAAGTAACAGTTGATATTAAAGGCATGTTAAAAACATTATCAGGTATTGCCAAAGCATTACTGGCCTTATCAAAAGACAAGAATAACGAATGGGTGGATTTGTTGACAACCATCAAACCTACCGCCCAAGAACAAACAATCGCGATGCGGTTAGCGAATGCTAAAAAGTCAGTATTATTTATCGGTGCTTTAGCAAATAATCATCCACAAGCGTCTAAAATAAGATCATTATCAAAGTTAATTACAACATTAACGAATACTAAGATGATTATATTGCCGACAGCCAATTCAACCGCGGCACAAATTGCTGGGGTCTTGCCTTATTGTGATGCCAAACAACAAGGTCTGAATGCACAACAAGTTTGGCAGCAAAGCTTAAGGTCTTACGTATTGTTTGGTGTTGAACCTGAATTGGATTGTGCGAACCCTAATGAAGCCGCGAATGCATTGCAGCAAGCAAGTTTTGTTGTGTCGATGAATAGTTACGTTACCGATACGATGTTGACGTATTCAGATGTTATTTTGCCGGTAGCTAGTTTCGCAGAAACCTCAGGTACCTTTATCGGTGTTGATAATCACTGGCAGAGTTTCACCGGCGCCATATCAGCGAAAGGTAAAAGTCGTCCGGGCTGGAAAGTGCTTCGAGTACTGGGGAATTTGGCACAATTGACTGGTTTTGATTATGTGTCATCACAAGATGTGCGTGATGAGATACAAGATAATATTAATGAAATGCCAGCAGTGAAATCTTCTATATACATACCTAAAAGATTAGAACTTAACAGTCAGTTAATGGCCATTTCTGAAGTGCCGATGTATCAAAGTGATGCAATTGTTAGGCGGAGTAGCGCTTTACAGCAAACACCAGAAAATCAACAAGCAATCGTGGCTCGAATGAATGCTAAAGAAGCGGATAAGCATAATGTCAGTGAAGCAGAGAGGATTACCATTAACCAAGGTCATTCTACAGTTAATATGCCATTTGAGATTGATAATAGCATTGCGGATGACTGCATTTACCTAGCAACAGGTATCGAACAAACAGCAACATTAGGGGCCGCTTTTTCCAATGTGAAGGTGGCTAAATCATGATTGATTTAATCACCTCCATTGCTGACTGGGTTGTTGCCCAAACTGTTTTATATACAGTGATCAAAATAGTAGTGATTATTGTTCCTTTAATGTTGGGTGTTGCTTATTTGACCTTAGCAGAACGTAAAATTATTGGCTTTATTCAAGTTCGAATTGGTCCCAATCGTGTCGGCCCATGGGGATTATTACAACCGATTGCTGACGGGCTAAAATTAGCATTAAAAGAAGTCATTCTGCCGGCTAAATCAAACTTATATTTATTCTTAGTTGCACCAGTATTAGCGATTGGTCCGGCATTGGCAGCATGGGCGGTGATGCCATTTGATGCCACTATGATCTTGGCAGATATTGATGCTGGATTACTCTATATATTGGCAATTACTTCAATGGGGGTTTACGGCATTGTCATTGCCGGTTGGGCGTCAAATTCACGTTATGCATTTTTAGGTGCTTTACGCTCAGCGGCTCAAGTGGTGTCCTATGAAATAGCAATGGGCTTTGCACTGGTAGGTGTTTTAGTAGCTGCGGGCAGCTTGAATTTGGGTGAGATTGTTATGGCGCAACAAGGTGGCATTTTGCACTGGTATTGGTTGCCATTATTACCATTATTCGTAGTGTACTTTATCTCAGGTATTGCAGAAACAAACCGTGCCCCATTTGATGTGTCGGAAGGCGAATCAGAAATCGTTGCTGGTTTTCATGTTGAATATTCAGGCATGGCATTTGCAGTATTTTTCTTAGCTGAATATGCCGATATGATTTTGATATCAATGTTAGCCGCGGTGATGTTTATGGGGGGCTGGTTATCGCCATTCCAAGGCACATTTATGGAAACATGGTTCTTGTGGGTGCCAGGAATAGTATGGCTATTGATGAAAACATCATTCTTCCTATTCCTTTATCTCTGGTTTAGAGCGACATTCCCACGCTATCGTTATGACCAAATCATGCGCTTAGGTTGGAAAATATTTATTCCGGTGACCTTGGTATGGTTAGTGGTAGTGGCGACCGCACAAGTATACGATATTGGCCCATGGTTCACGGAGGCAGCATTATGAATTCTGTCCGTCATTTTTTCAAAAGCTTTTTGCTATGGGAATTATTGCTGGGTTTGAAATTAACAGGTCGTTATTTATTTGCCAAAAAAATAACCGTTCAATATCCAGAAGAACAAACACCACAATCGCCACGCTTTAGGGGCCTCCATGCTTTACGACGTTATCCAAATGGTGAAGAACGTTGCATTGGCTGTAAATTGTGTGAAGCAGTTTGTCCTGCCTTAGCGATTACTATTGATACGGAACCACGAGAAGATGGAACCCGGCGTACTACGCGTTATGACATTGATTTATTCAAATGTATTTACTGTGGATTTTGTGAGGAGTCCTGTCCGGTTGATTCTATTGTCGAAACCCGAATTTTTGATTATCACTTTGAAAATCGCGGTGAAAATATCATGACTAAAGAGCAATTATTAGCAATAGGTGATCAACAAGAATCACAAATAGCTGCTGATCGCGCTGCTGATGCGGAGTTTCGTTAATGGCTATTGAACAGTTAGTATTTTATGGTTTTGCAGCGATTCTATTATTTGCTTCCACTATGGTGATCACAGTACGTAATCCAGTACGTGCTGCTTTATTTTTAATATTGGCTTTTTTCACTAGTGCCGGAATTTGGTTATTGCTCGAAGCCGAGTTTTTAGCGTTAACACTGGTATTGGTTTATGTCGGTGCGGTGATGGTGCTATTTTTATTTGTAGTCATGATGTTGGATATTGATTTAGCGCCACTACAAGAAGGTTTTACCAAATATCTACCTTTAGGTATTATCGTGGCGGGGCTGATCACTGTTGAGATGATTGCAGTATTGGGTGCCTCTCATTTTGGTTTGGATATTGTTGCAGCCCCCATTCCCTTTCCTGATGGTTATAGTAATACCAAAGAGATTGGACTACTTCTCTATACCGTTTATGTCTATCCATTTGAAATCGCATCTGTGATTTTGACGGTGGCGATTGTGGCAGCGATTACATTGACCTTACGTAAAAAGACCAGTAAATCACAAAACCCGGGTGAACAAGTTAAAGTACGAAAACAAGACCGAATTCGAATCGTTAAAATGGCCGCAGTTAAACAACAAGATAGTGATCAGGAGGCAACTCCATGATCGCGCTATCAGACTTTTTAATCTTGGGCGCCTTACTGTTCAGCTTGTCGGTAGCCGGCATTTTTATTAATCGTAAAAATATCATTATCTTATTGATGTGTATAGAATTAATGTTGTTGGCAGTGAACTTAAACTTTATTGCCTTCTCTCATTTCTCAGGCGATATTGCAGGGCAAATATTTGTATTCTTCATTTTGACCGTGGCTGCTGCTGAAGCGGCGATAGGTCTAGCAATTTTAGTGGTGTTATTCCGTAATATGAATACCATTAATGTTTCTGAACTCAATAATCTTAAGGGATAAATGATGACTCAATCTTTACTCCTTAGTATTATTTTAGCGCCACTAATAGGTAGTATTCTGCCGGGTCTTTTTGGCAAAAGAATAGGTAAAGTCTGGTCACACCGAGCTGCAATCTATGGTGTAGGAATTGCCTTTGCATTATCACTATGGGTACTTAAGTTGGTTGTCGTTGATGGCGAAACATACAATCAACAAGTTTACCAATGGCTGCAAGCCGGTAGTTTAAGCCTTGAAGTCGGCTTTATGGTTGATGCTTTAACGGCGATGATGATGGTGGTTGTCACTTTTGTTTCACTGATGGTGCATATCTATACTATTGGTTATATGCATGATGATGAGGGTTATACTCGTTTCTTTAGCTATATCTCATTGTTTACCTTCTCGATGTTGATGCTGGTGATGGCGAACAACTTTATGCAACTCTTCTTTGGCTGGGAAGCTGTGGGGTTGGTGTCCTATTTATTGATTGGCTTTTGGTATAAAAAACCAACAGCAATTTATGCTAATTTGAAAGCATTTTTAGTTAACCGGGTTGGTGATTTTGGATTCCTATTAGGGATTGCCGGAGTGTTGATGTATGCCGGCAGCCTAGATTATGTTGAGGTGTTTGCTCAGGCTCCATCAATGTCTGAAAAAACAATTACGATATTTTCTAATACTGAATGGTCAGTGATGTCACTGATCTGCATTTTGTTATTTATTGGAGCCATGGGTAAATCAGCTCAAGTACCATTACATGTTTGGCTGCCAGATTCGATGGAAGGCCCAACACCTATTTCAGCGTTAATCCACGCGGCAACCATGGTGACTGCCGGTATCTTTATGGTGACTAGAATGTCTCCATTATTTGAATTCTCTGAAACAGCCTTGTCAGTTGTATTAGTTATTGGTGCAATTACAGCCTTGTTTATGGGCTTTTTAGGTTTAATTCAAAATGATATTAAACGAGTCATTGCTTATTCAACCTTGTCACAATTAGGTTATATGACGGTGGCTTTAGGCGCATCTGCTTATGCGGCAGGCGTATTCCATTTGATGACTCATGCCTTCTTTAAAGCTTTATTATTCTTAGGTGCTGGTTCAGTCATTATGGCCATGCATCATGAGCAAGATATTCGTAAAATGGGTGGTCTTAAAAAATATATGCCGATCACTTATTGGACAGCTTTGATTGGTTCTTTGGCATTAATTGGTTTTCCAGGCTTGGCAGGTTTCTTCTCAAAAGATTCTATTATTGAAGCAGTTCATGCATCACATATTGCGGGTAGTGGTTTTGCCTATTTTGCCGTTGTTAGTGGTGTATTTATTACCGCCTTATACAGCTTTAGATTATTTTTCCTAGTGTTCCATGGTAAAGAACGTTTTGATACTCATGGTGGACATGTCCCTCATGAATCACCTGCTGTAGTAACCGTGCCTTTAATATTATTAGCCATTCCATCAGTAGTCGCAGGTTATCTAATTGGTTCGATGGTATTTGGTGACTTCTTTGGTAATTCGATTATTGTGCATGCGAGTCATGATGTATTAGCACATCATGCTGAAAGCTATCATGGCGTTCTCGGGTTTATATTGCATGGTTTGACTGCCTTACCATTCTGGCTAGCAATGGCAGGTGTTGGCACGGCGTATTACTTATATATGATGCGACCAGAATTACCGGCCAAAATACAGCAACGTTTCCATGTGTTCTATCAAATATTAGATAACAAATATGGCTTTGATGATTTTAATCAAAAAGTCTTTGCTGGCGGTTCACGAATGATCGGCCAAGTGTTATGGAAAGTAGGTGACGAAACAATGATTGATGGTGCTGTGGTGAATGGCACAGCTAAGACAGTAGGTTTAGGCTCTAAAATCATACGTCAAATACAAACGGGTTACTTATATACCTATGCCTTTGCAATGATCGTGGGCTTATTACTCTTGCTCACTTATTTTGTTGTTTAATCGAGGATAAAGACAGAAAAAATGTTGACTGATTTACCTTTATTAAGCTTATTGATTTGGTTCCCTGTTGTTGGTGGTATCGCGGTATTACTGAATGGCGACACTAATTCTTGGTCACGTCCTTTATCATTAGTGATTTCGCTTATCACCTTATTACTGTCTTTGGGTTTATATGCCGGTTTTGATAATGCCACCCATCAAATGCAATTTGCCGAACAGGCTTCATGGATTGCGACATATAATATCAATTATGATTTAGGGATTGATGGCTTTTCGATGCCATTAATTATCTTAACGGCTTTTGCTACGGTGATTGTAGTGATTGCTGGCTGGGAAGTTATTCAAGATCGCGTTAGCCAATATATGGCAGCATTTTTGATTATGGAAGGCTTGATGATTGCGGTCTTTTCAGCCTTAGATGCAATCCTGTTTTATGTTTTTTTTGAAGCGATGTTGATACCGCTGTTTTTAGTTATTGGTATTTGGGGTGGTCCTAATCGTGTTTACGCCACCATCAAATTTTTCCTTTATACTTTATTTGGCTCAGTGTTCTTGCTATTAGCATTACTGTATTTACACCATGTTGCAGGTAGTTTCTCAATTCTTGATTACCACCAAGTTGGACTATCAATGCAAGAACAAACATGGTTGTTCTTTGCCTTTTTAATTGCCTTTGCAGTCAAAGTGCCGATGTGGCCAGTACATACATGGTTACCTGATGCTCATGTTGAAGCGCCAACGGGTGGTTCAGTCATTTTGGCAGCAATCACATTGAAAATTGGTGGCTATGGTTTAATCCGATTTGCTTTGCCAATAGCTCCTGATGCCAGCATGGCATTGGATTGGTTGGTGATTTCACTGTCATTAATTGCCATTGTTTATATCGGTTTTGTAGCACTCGTTCAGTCAGATTTGAAAAAATTGATTGCCTATTCCAGTATCGCTCATATGGGCTTTGTGACATTAGGGCTATTTATTGTCTTTAGAATATTTGCCAACTCAGCGACTGGGAGTGGGGCAGTATTAGCTATTGAAGGTGCAATGATTCAGATGATTTCACATGGCTTTATTGCAGCGGCCATGTTCCTCTGTGTTGGCGTGTTGTATGACCGGATGCATACTCGAGAGATCAGTGCTTATGGTGGTGTTATTAATACCATGCCGATATTTGGTGGCTTTGCGGTATTCTTTGCGATGGCCAATGCCGGCTTACCTGGCACGTCAGGATTTGTCGGCGAGTTTATGGTGATCTTAGCGGCATTCCAAGCGAACTTCTGGTATGCCTTTGCAGCGGCAACAACATTAATTCTTGGGGCGGCTTACACCTTATGGATGGTTAAACGAGTTATATTTGGTGAAGTGGCAAATGACAATGTTGCCCAATTAACGGATATTAATAATCGCGAATTTTTGATGCTGGCTTCATTAGCAGTAATTGTATTAGCAATCGGTCTATGGCCAGCGCCTATCACTGAAGTCATGCATGCCTCAGTAGAGCACTTATTAACTCAAGTTTCAGAGTCTAAATTATGATATTTGAAATACCCAATATCGCTTTTGCATTACCAGAAATGTTTATGCTGACTATGGCATGTGTCATGTTGTTAGTGGTTGCTTTCTTAGGAAAAGACAGTGGCGATGCAACATATAAACTAGGCCAACTTACACTGGCTATTACAGCGATCATTATTTATCAAAATATCGGATCAGCGGGTGGATTAACATTTGATGGTACATATATTAAAGATGCCTTTAGTGATGTGCTTAAACTAGCAATCTGTCTGATTAATATTGCAGTATTGCTTTATTCAACTAGTTATTTAAGGGCACGAAACTTATTTAAAGGCGAATATTATGTGCTGGCAATATTCGCCACATTAGGCATGATGATTATGGTGTCAGCCTACCATTTTTTGACCTTATACTTAGGCCTTGAGCTGATGTCATTGTGTATGTATGCCATGGTGGCGATGCAGCGTGATTCGAAGATCGCGACTGAAGCGGCAATGAAATACTTTATCTTAGGAGCAATTGCCTCGGGTATGTTGTTATACGGGATGTCGATTATTTATGGTGTTACAGGCAGCCTAGCATTAACTGATATTGCTCAAGCCATTCAAATAGGTGGTTTAGATAATACGGTACTAAGTTTTGGCTTGGTTTTCTTGATTATTGGTATTGGCTTTAAGTTAGGCGCCGTGCCATTTCATATGTGGTTGCCCGATGTTTATCACGGGGCGCCAACAGCAGTGACGCTATTTATTGCTACTGCCCCAAAAATTGCAGCCTTTGCCATGGCAATACGGATCTTGGTGGATGGGCTTGGTGATGTGCATGAATACTGGCAAGGCATGTTAATTATGCTAGCGGTATTATCAATGATTATTGGTAATGTGGTCGCCATTGCTCAAACTAATATAAAACGAATGTTAGCTTATTCAACAATCTCACATATTGGTTTTATCTTATTAGGCGTGCTATCTGGCACTCAGGAAGGTTATGCCGCAGCTATGTTTTATGCTTTGGTTTATTCACTAATGAGTTTAGGTGGATTTGGCATGATTATTTTGATGAGTCGTCAGGGATTTGAGGCTGAAAATATAGAAGATTACACAGGTTTGGGCCGACGTAATCCATGGTATGCCTTAATGATGTTGATCTTAATGTTCTCTATGGCAGGCATACCACCATTGGTTGGTTTTTATGCCAAGTTAACGGTTATTAAAGCCATTGTTGATATCAACTTAATCTCGGTTGCTATCGTAGCGGTACTGATGTCGGTGATTGGCGCTTATTATTATCTGAGAATTATTAAAGTAATGTATTTTGATGAACCGGTAGTAGAACAGCATGTGATAGAAGCACCGGCTGATATGCGGGTGATGATTAGTGTCAATGCTTTAGCGGTATTGGCACTGGGTATTTTCCCCGGATCCTTATTAGCCATTTGTACTATCGTTTTTGCATCGTAGTTTTTAATGTCTGCAACAACACTTATTTTATTGTTTCTAGTTATTGCTAATTTGCCATGGCTGACAGAACGTATTTTTTTAGTGTATTTACCTCAAACGACTAAATCTACTCTAGTGAGATTGATTGAGTTATTGGTATTTTATTTTGCATGTTTATTGATAGCCGTTGGTGTTGAAATGCGCTTTTCAGGTGAAGTCTACCCCCAGACTTGGGAATTTTTTGTCACCACCTTCTGCTTATTCTTAGTATTGTCCGTTCCGGGCATAATTTATCGTTATCAATGGTTGCCAATTCAACGTAAGTCGAGTGGTATTAAATAGTCCTATTTTGACACCGTGATGCGCAGTTTTATCGGTGTAACATCTTCATATCTAAATAAAACACTATCTAAAAGCCCTAAATAATTGAATTATCGTAATTAAATGTATTTCATGGGTGCATGCATTATTAAACTAGTATAAAATTCTCTGGTTTATCTTCGTGTAATTACAACACATTCATAATTTAGAGACGGGACAATGGCTGCAGATTTATCCAAGTACAGAAATATTGGGATCTTCGCGCATGTAGATGCGGGTAAGACCACGACAACAGAGCGTATCTTAAAACTAACTGGTAAAATTCATAAAATTGGTGAAGTTCATGATGGCGAATCAACAATGGATTTCATGGATCAAGAATCTGAACGTGGAATTACCATCCAATCAGCAGCAACTACCTGTGAGTGGGACGGTCACCGTTTAAATGTTATCGACACTCCGGGTCACGTTGATTTCACAATTGAAGTATATCGTTCTCTTAAAGTTCTTGATGGTGGCGTTGGTGTTTTCTGTGGTAGTGGTGGTGTTGAACCTCAATCAGAAACTAACTGGCGCTATGCCAACGAATCTGAAGTATCACGCATCATTTTTGTAAATAAACTTGATCGCATGGGTGCTGACTTTTTCCGCGTTGTTGATCAAGTTAAAAATGTTTTAGGTGCGAATCCCCTAGTTATGGTTCTACCAATAGGTATTGAAGATGACTTTATCGGCTGTGTCGACCTATTAACACGTAAAGCGTGGATATGGGATAACGAAAAAGACACAATGGAATTCCGTATCGAAGAGCCGCCTGCAGAGATGACTGATCAGATTGAAGAATACCGTGAGATGTTAGTCGAAACGGCACTTGAGCAAGATGATGACTTAATGGAAGCTTATCTTGAAGGTGAAGAGCCTTCAATTGAAGGCTTACACAAATGTATCCGTAAAGGTACATTAACAATGGACTTCTTCCCAACATACTGTGGTAGCGCCTTTAAAGATAAAGGTGTGCAAATGGTATTGGATGCAGTTGTTTCATACTTACCAAGCCCAACAGAAGTTAAGCCTCAACCAGAAGTTGATGAAGAAGGTAATGAAACAGGCGACTACGCAATCGTATCGACGGATGGACCTCTTCGTGCATTAGCGTTCAAAATTATGGATGATCGTTTTGGTGCATTAACCTTTATCCGTATTTACTCGGGTGTATTAAATAAAGGTGACTCAGTTCTAAACTCATTCACAGGTAAAACAGAACGTGTTGGTCGGATGGTGGAAATGCATGCCGATGATCGTAATGAGTTAGATACGGCACAAGCAGGTGATATCATCGCTGTTGTGGGTATGAAAGATGTGCAAACAGGCCACACATTATGTGATCCTAAACATCCAACAACATTAGAGCCAATGGTGTTCCCAGATCCCGTTATCTCAATTGCGATTTCACCGATTGATAAAGCGAGTACCGAAAAAATGGGTATTGCTATCGGTAAAATGATTAAAGAAGATCCTTCTTTCCGTGTTGAAACTGACCAAGAAAGTGGCGAAACAATCATTAAAGGTATGGGTGAGTTACATTTAGATATCAAAGTAGATATCTTAAAACGTACTCATGGTGTTGAAGTAACAGTAGGTGCACCGCAAGTAGCCTACCGTGAAACAATCACAAAACGTATCGAAGATGCCTACACTCATAAGAAACAATCAGGTGGTTCGGGTCAGTTCGGTAAGATTGAATACATTATTGAACCAGGTGAGCCAGGTACAGGATTTGAATTTGAATCAACTGTAACCGGTGGTAGCGTTCCTCGTGAATTCTGGTCTGCTGTTGAAGCCGGCTTTAAGAAAATGAAAGATCGCGGTGTATTAGCCGGTTTCCCATGTTTAGACTTTAAAGTGACATTATTTGATGGTGCTTTCCATGCTGTGGATTCATCAGCAGTTGCGTTTGAATTAGCTGCAATGGCTGCCTATCGTCAATCTATGCCACAAGCAGGCCCACAGTTGATGGAACCAATCATGAAGGTAGACGTATTTACACCTGAAGATCATGTTGGTGATGTTATTGGTGATCTTAACCGTCGTCGCGGTATGATTAAATCACAAGATGCCACACCAACAGGTGTTCGTATCAATGGTGAAGTACCATTAAGTGAAATGTTTGGTTATATCGGTTCACTTCGCACAATGACATCAGGTCGTGGTCAGTTCTCTATGGAGTTCTTACAATACAAACCTTGTCCACGTAATGTGGCTGAAGAAGTTATTAAAGAAACAAAAGAACGTGAAGAAGCTAAGAAGAAATAACATTTAGCTGTATGCTTAAAATAAAAAGGGCTGATTTTTATCAGCCCTTTTTTTATG